>JAQBFL010000033.1:0-2998 GCA_032123415.1 bacterium
GGCGCGAAACTGCTCGACTGGATTACCGTTCGCTCCACCAACGTACCGTGCCGCGGCCGCATCACGATCAGTACGCGCCAGACGAATACTTTGTATTCCCTGGTTCACGGGCTGCACCCGGCCGATACCGATGCGGGCGGAGAGACGGACTGGGGGCCTTTCATGGGAAAGAAGAAGACGCCCGTGCAAGCCGCGGCGATCGCCAATCTGGTGAAGGCTATTCAGGATCGAGCGGACATGCTGGGCGGCTGCAAGCAGTGGCAGGACCTGTTCGACGCCGGGACCAGTCCCGATGTGCCGAACGAGCCGCTTGACGATGGCGGTCCCGTGGCGCGCGCGATGCGCAAATGCATTGACGGGGTCATGGGCCCTGTTCCCGGGTTTCCGTATGCGCCGACCAACAAAGTATTGCAGGAGGCCGTCGCGCGCAGCGTGATCGAGTTGCTGTCCTTCCGACAGAACATTTTCACGGTCTTGGTGGCGGGGCAAAGCCTCGCGCGCAACGGCACTACGGTTGTCGCCGAGCAACGCGCCGTGGTCACGGTCGTCCGCGACGCCTACACGGGGCGCTACTTCATCCGCAACTTCAAGTGGTTGAGCGATTGACGCCCGCCATGACGCGGTTGCCGGCCATCGTGGCCATCGCGGTCGCCGCGCAACCTTTTCTTCTTCGACCTGGAGTTCCAACGGGTTCCGGAACCTTCCGGCCCGGACACGGCATCTCATGGACAGGACGACCCCAACCGACACAATGCGCCTCGTGGCATGGCACCACTTCCGCTTCCACATCCCCGCGGACTGGGAGGCCACGGCCTACTCCGTCGAGCCCCGCGCGGGCCGCATCGAGTTCTCCACCCGCGCCGGCTTTCAGGGCGCCGTCGACTGGGAGCCCTGCCGCTGTCCGCCGGACGCCCAAACGCTCATGACCGCCTTCCTGCGCCGCCACGTGGTCGGCATCGAGGACCTGCCGAAACGCGCGACCGAAGCGCTCACCCTGCGCGAAATCGCCGGCTTCACCGCCGGCTGGCTGGGCGAGGCGCTGCCGTTCCAGGCCCTGCGCTTCCTGCCGGCCGAACGCACCCTCTTGCGCTGGTCGTTTCCACGCTGCGACGAAAGGCTTGTAGCCGATCTCTTCGAGCCGATCCTGCGCTCGTTCGTTCCGAACGATGGCGACCTGCGGGTCGTGGCCCTGTTCGGACTGCGCTTCGAGATTCCCGCGCACTTCGAGCTCGAGGACATGGTGGTGCTGCCGGCCAACGTCATGCTGGCGTTCGAGGGCAAAGACAAGGTCCGCGCCACCTTCCGCCGCTGGGGCATGCCCGAGGTCGTCCTCGGCGGGCGGTCGCTGGAATCGTTCTACCCCTGGCTGCTGCGCGCCGTGGAGGCCGCCGTGTCGGAGGTCAAACCCGCCACGATCCTCGGATTCCCAGGCGTCGCGGTACGTTTCTCGCAACGCGGCTCGCACCAGATGGACCGCTTCCTGAGCCGCCTCTGGACCGGCGGCCAGGGCTTGCTCTGGCACGACACCCGCGAACGACGCCTCGTCTCCTTCGAACAGATCGGTCCGCCGGGCGCGCGCCTGCTCGACCCCGCCGCCGTCCTGAAACGCGATGATGGTCTCGCGAATCTCCTTGTCGTCAGGCCGTGAGTCGCTATAGTTGACTCAATACAAGAGAACGCCGCATCGCCGGATGCGCCGCGGCGGGTTCCCGATTCAGGACAACCAAGACCATGAGCGAATACGTTCCGCGCGCCGACACCGATCCGATCGAAGATGGGCGGGAGCCCCCGCCCATCCCGGTGGGACCTCCCTACGTTTCGTCCGCGGTTGCCGTACGCGGTTCCACGGCCCTGGACGTGCCCGGCGAACGACTGCCCGTGCTCGAGGCGTTTCAGGAGTTTCTGGCCGTCGAACGACGCCGGGCCCGCAACAGAATGCTGATTCTGTCGGGCGTATTCGCCGCGGTGATCGCCGCTTTGGTCGTAGGCGGCATAGCGTTCGCCCTTTCGCTCATGGACCCCATGCGGCGCGAGGTCGAATCGCTCCAGGCGCAGATCGGAACGTTCGCGCGCCGCGCGGACCGCGTGGGGAACAAAGCCGACCAGACCCTTGACCGTCTCACCAAGCAGGAGCGCGAGTTCACCGACCGGCTGGCACGCGGCCGGCAGGAGGTGGCTGACGTACGAACGTCCATCGGTCACCAGACAAGCTCCATCTCCGGCGAATTGAGCCATGTGCAATCCATGCTGGCCGAGTTGCGCCGGGAGAACCAGCTTCTTCTCAAGGAAATGCTGGACATCCGCCAGGTTTATCCGGCCGCATCTGACCACTTCGGCCCCGTGCGCTGGCCGTCCGGCGCCGCCCAGCCGCCCGAGCCGACTCCAGGCCTCGCCGCGGCCGGAGAGGCCTCCATCACGCTGAACCTCGCGACCTCGGACGACGAGGCGCCCATCGCCTGGCGCATCCCGATGCCCGAGTAGGTCCGCTGCACGCGATGATCCAGCATCTGGACGGGAAGTTCTGGGTTCATGCGTCTTTCCTGACTGCCTGCCTGCTGACCGTCGTGTTCATCTTCCGGCGGCCTTATCTGTATATCCGCCTCGGCCGCCGCCGCCTGCGCCTGGAGACCTATTTTCTCGGGGCGCTCTTCCTCTGACCGGTCACAGGGAAACGATCAGCATGGCGGACAGGATGCCGATCACCATCCCCATGAACACCTCGATGCGCGTGTGCCCGAGCAGTTCGGCCAGCTTCTTCTCGGAGAGGTGATGCTCTTTGAACAGTTCGTCGAGGATCTGGTTCAACAGCCGGGCCTGCAGCCCGGCCGCGCGCCGCACGGTCGAGGCGTCGAACATCGTGACCATGGCAAAACAGAGGGCCACGGCGAACAACGGCGTCTTCCATCCGCTCAAGAGCCCCACGGACACGGCCAGACCCGACGCCAGCGCCGAGTGCGCGCTCGGCATGCCGCCCGTGCTAGCCAGGTAGCTGAAATCC
>JAQBFL010000034.1:0-4799 GCA_032123415.1 bacterium
GCCCGGCGAATGTCGAGACGTGATGCCGGAAGTTCGGGTTGATGGTGGAATGAGGGGTTGAGTGTCAGGCGTTGGGGGTGTAGACTTCATCCATCAATGCAACGGCGGAAAGCAAGACTGTGAAAGGCTTCGTTAACTCAGGCCGGTTGGCGGATCGACTGGGTCTTACTGTTCATCAATCGGTTCTGGAGCGACGGCTGCGACGACTGATGCGCTTGTATCCGTCGTACCCGTCGCAAAGCCCCGAGGATTGGCTGATGGATGTGGCCCATGCGCGAGGGGCACGCGTGGTCCGCCGGATGGAGGAGTGCAGCGAGGGATTCGCGGCTCCTCCCCCTGACGTTTTCGCCAACGAGGAACTGGTGGTCGCCATCTGCGAACTTCAGCGGGCAGATCGGCCACAACTGTTGAGGTTGGCGGCTCAGTTGGTTTCGCGCGGGGCGGTCAACGTGACGCGACTTCTGTTGTTGGCCCGTCGCGAGCGCGCGGATGTCATACTGGGAGAACTGGCCCGTCAGGCGTTGAAAGTCGAGCCTGGGCACGACGTATGGCGGCGGATAGCCGACACATTCGACACCCGATGTGCTTTGCGTTCGCCCGTGATGCACTGGCAGCGACTGGCCTGGCCCATCATGGGGCGCCGCCGTGTCAACGCGCAGCGTTGGGAACTGGTTCGATGAGCAATGCCGAGAGATTGCTGAGGCGTCTGGATGAATTGCTGGACGTGCATGTTGATTTGACGCTCTACGGTCGCGCGGCGCTCCTGCTGGGCTACCCCGATCCAAAACAGGAGTATGCGTTGAGCCAGGATGTGGATGCCGTGCTCTGGATCGGACAGGCAGAGGAATTGGAGCGCAGTGGCAACTTCTGGGCGGCGCTGGAGCAAGTCAACGACGAGTTCGAAGACGATGGGCTATACATGACCCACTTGTTTGACGAGGATCAGGTTGTCCTGCGTCCGACCTGGCGGGACGAGCGTGTTGCCATCGCAGGATCGTTCCGTCGTCTCGTCCTTCATCGTCTGGCGGATGCAGATCTGTTGCTAAGCAAGATGATGCGATACGACCCGACGGATTTGGATGACCTCGCCTTTGTGGTTAGCCGGTCGGGACTCGGCCCGGATGATGTTGCGGGGATCCTGGGTCAGGCCCGCCTGCCGGATTTGGAGGAGATTCGCGAGCAGTTCGGTCTGTGTCGTGCGTGGCTTGTCCGGCAGGGGTTGTGTCGCGGGTAAGGGAGGGCTCAGCGGCGCGCGGCGTGGGCGTTGGCCGCCAGGCGCAGCACCATGCGCAGGGCCGAGGCGCGGCGGCCGCAGGGGCGGGGTGTTCCCCTCATTTCGCATGGACATCCTTCTTTCGTGGAACTTCAAACATTTGGCAAATGTGAGTCGTGGAAGCCCGCGTGGTGGCCGTGAACAAGGCTGAAGGGTACCGGCATCCCTTGCGCATGGTATCCCCCCTCGAGGTGGAAGATGAAGAAGACTAACGTATCAAGATCGCTGACGGACGTGTGGAAGTGGAAGGCTGCGCTGAGGCGCGGCTTGGAGGACCTGCCGTTGGAGCAGGCTCTGAGGGGCATCACTGTCCGGGCCAACGAAGCCGCGCGACGACTGGGCTTCGATGCAACGGAGACGAAACCGACGGCACGAAGCGCGGTGGCAGAGGCGGCGGCAACGTATCGTCCCTCGACCCGAAGGCGAACATGATATTGCAGGAACCTCAAAGGGATCAGCGCCGCGCGGCGCGGGCGTTGGCCGCCACGCGCAGCACCATGCGCAGGGCCGAGGCGCGGCGGCCGCAGGGGCGGGGTGTGCCGCCCTCGAAGAGCAACCGTCGCATCGAGGCCGTCGGGGCGGCTGGGTCGAAGGCCCCCTCGATCACTGTGGCATAGCGTCCGGCCCAGCCTTCTTCGCCCGGCACGGGCAGGGGGTCGGAACCGCACAGCACGTGGAACCCACGATTCGCCGCCGCGCGCATCAACCGCGGCGTCGGCCACAGCGTGGCGCGCAGTGAGGTGTCCCCGAGCAGCAACTTGCCGGGCGTGAAGGCGTCAAGCAGCGCGCGCACCACGCGTCCGCGGGCGAAAAACCACTTGCCCGGCGCCCAACTGACGACCGGCACGCCGCCCGCGGCGAGGATTCGTGAGACGGTCTCGCGCGCCGGTACGCCATCAGGAATTCGAGAGCGCGTCAGCAGCGCAAGAATCTCGAGCCGCTCGGACGTGACGACCTGCCGTCCCGCGAAGAGCAACAGCGCCGGGCGCGAGCCGGTCTCGATCGAGAGGCAAGACCCGTCGGCGGAGAGTGTGCAAGCGAGCCCCGGCGGGGCGGACGCCGCGAGGGCGTCGAATGCGTCGCAGTCGTGCCGCTCGGCCAGGAGCGCCGCCGTCGCGTCGGCTTGCGTGTGCCCGAGCAGGTTGGCGTGCAGTGTCCGCAAGAGGAGCGCCGCATCGTGAAATGGGTAGATATGGACATGCGCATCGAGGGCCGTCAGCATGGGGTTTGCGCCTCTTCTTTCCGGGTCGGGCGCGGCAGCTCCGCGTAGCAGCGGCGCAAACGCGACTTGAACTCGTCGAAGTTGTAGAACCGCGCAATGTGCGCGCCCGCGGCGGCGGACAGCCCGCGGCGGCGGTCGGCATCGCCGGCCAACCGCAGGATCCCGTCGGCAAAGGCGGCGGCGTCCGGCGCCGTGAGTTCGGCCGTGTCGTCGTCGAGGATCAGCGTGTTGGCCGCGGTGCGGGCGGCCACGATGGCGCCGCCGGCCTTCATGTAATCGAGCAGCTTGAGGGGCGTATTGACGCCGCTGAGGCGCGGGGAAAGCAGGATGTCCGCCGCGGCGAGGGTGTGCGGCAGGTCGTCCGGAGGAATCTTGCCGGGGAACAGGACGCGGTCGGCGAGTCCCTGCGCGGCGAGGGCGCGGGTGCGGGCTTCGACCTCGGCGGGGGAGCCGCCGACGATGACGAAACGCAGGCGCGGATCGCGCGGCGTGGCGCGGGCGATGGCCTCGAACATCAGGTCGACGCCCTGATAGACGGCAAACGAGCCGACGTACATGACCAGGACGGCATCGGGGGAGGGGGCCAGGCGGGCGCGCGCCTCGCGCACTCGCGCGGGGTCAGCCTGAACGAGCGACGACGGGATGTCGGGAATCCAGTGACACGGCGGCGCGCCCGGCACGCGGCGCGCCTGCTCGGCCAGTCCGGGACCCGTGGCGACGACGGCGTCGGCGTGCCGGATGGTCCAGGCCTCGACCCGGGCGTAGAGGCTCAGCACGGCGTTGCGCAGCGCCCCCTTGCGGTGGGACGAGGGATCGGAGTGCTTTTCGAAAACCGCGCGGCAGCGTCCCGGCCGGGCGAGCAGGACGGCCACGGCGCCGGCCTCCTCGATGCCATGCACGGCGAGGTAACGGTTCCGCCGCACGAGCCCCGCCCCTTTGAGCAGCAGCAGGTCGAAGAACGCCTTGATGGGGGACGGGCCGATCGGCACATCGCGCACACGGAGCGGGTTGGCGGCGCGGAGCACGCGCACGCCGGGTATCTCGTGGGCGTCGCCCACGGGCAGGACAAGCAGGTCGACCGCGAAACCGAGCTGCGCGAGCGCCAGGGCATCGAACCCGACGCGGATGGGCGAACCGCGCCACTGGAAAAAGGGCTGCGGCGCGATCAGTAGAATGCGCGGCTGTTCCTCGGTTCGATTCGTCATGGGTTCACCATGCGTCAGCCTGCCCGATCGCGGGGGCGTTGAGCATCGGACTCATCCCGATCAGCGGCTGCGAGCAACCGTTGTTCGCGCGCCGCCTCCATGAACAATCGTTACATTCCGACCAGGCCGCTGGTCGAACGTGACGAGCCCTCCGATAAACTGTCGCACATTCCCGCGGTTCGGACAAGGAGATTGGGTCCGGCGCTTTTCTCTGGGCCTGGGTTCCGGGTTCGGTCTCGCCTTGCTGTTGCAGGTGACCGACAACAAGGTGCAGAGCATCCAGGATGTGGAGAAGGAACTCGGCATTCCCTTCCTCGGCGGCGTTCCCTACTGGGCGCACAGCGGCCTGGAGAAGGCGATTCGCCCGATCGTGACCGAGGAGAACGCATCCGGCGCCATCGAGGCCTACCGCGCGCTTCGCACCAGTCTGTTGACGGCCCTGGGAAAGATCAACGAGAAGGTCGTTCTGGTCACCAGCGCGGACTCCCGCGAGGGCAAGACGTTGACCGCGCTGAACATCGCGATCATGATTGCGCAGATGGGCAAGCGCGTGCTGCTCGTGGACTTGGACCTTCGACGCGGCCGGTTGCACCGCTCGCTGGGCGCCACCCGCGAGCCGGGCATGAGCGACGCGCTCAGCCAGCACGGCAGCCTGCGCGGCGTCGTCCAGAAGACACGCGTGGATAATCTGTGGCTCATCCCCACCGGCTCTTTGATCGAGAACGCGTCGGAGTTGCTCCAGGCGTCCGACATGGTCGGCATATTTGCCGAGATCCGGGAGGACTACGATTACATCCTGATCGACACCTCGCCCGTGCTGCGCGTGACCGATACGGTCATTGCCGCGACGCAGGGCGTCGGCGTGGTGGTCTACGTCGCCCGCGTGAACCGGACGTCCAAGTCCATGATTCAGTACTCCCTCGACATGCTCAAGGACGCGCGCGTGATCGGCTTGATCATGAACAGCATCGAGATGCACCGGCTCAGCAGTCTGTACTATGCCTACCAGTATCCGAACTACGCGTACTACAGCAACGCCTACGTGTACGGCTACAACTATCACCACGACGACGGCGTCCAGGACCGGGGCGGCTGGGGC
>JAQBFL010000035.1:0-5999 GCA_032123415.1 bacterium
TCGCGCACGAAATGCGGCGCGCGCGTTCGCGGGCTTGCGCGATCGCGGGCAGCAGCAAGGCGGCCAGGATGCCGATGATCGCAATAACGACCAGAAGCTCAATCAACGTGAACGAACCGAGACGTACGCGCTTCCACATTCTGCTCATCTGTAGCATCCTCCTGTATCGTTGCGTCTGAACTCTCAGACAATGACACCCGGACCAACCAAGTTAGCCATAATCTGCGGGCAATATTACCGCCTTTCCAGCCGTGGGTCAAGCTATTTGCGTCAGCACCTTCAGCGCCCGGTAGTCGGTCTTGCCTGTGCCCAGGACGGGAATGCTCTCGACCTTGGCCACCCGCCGGATATTGTGCAGCGGCGAAAGACCGGCCGCCCGGATCGCGCGATTGGCCTCTTCCCGCCCGATGTCGAGCGTCGTGAACAACGTGAGCTCTGGCGAGTCGTCACTCAGCGCCTCGACGGCGAGCACCGGGCCGTCGCCATCGCCATCCTCTCGGCGAAAGGCCGCGCCCAGGATCTCCTCGATCGCCGGCATCGAGATCATCTCGCCGCCCAGTTTGACGAAGCGCTTCAGCCGCCCCTTGAAGAAGAGCGTGCCTGTCTCGTCGGCCGCCACAAGGTCGCCGGTCCGGTAATACGACTTGCCGTCCACCGTCGCGAACGGCGAGGGGCCGTCATGCCCAAGATAGCCTTCGAAAATGCTGGGGCCGCGCACCAGCAGCATGCCCTGCCGGCCGGGCGGGCAGTCAGCCCCGGTGGCTTCGTCCACGATGCGGTACTCGACCGAGGGCATGATGCGTCCGATCGAGAACGGCACGGGATGCTCCGGCCGGTTGACGGAGACCACGGGAGAGCACTCCGTGATGCCGTAGCCTTCGAGAATGGTCATGCCGGGGCAGGCCGTGCGCAGGCCGTTGTAGACGTGTTCGGGACACTTTTCGGCGCCCGTGACGCCCAGGCGCAGCGTGCGCAAGTCGTTGGGCAGAGCCCCTTTGAGGATGCCGTTGATGAAGGTGGGAGTGCCCGGCAGCAAGGTCACGCCGTAGACCCGGATCAGACTCGCCAGCGTGCCGCCTTCGGTGGGGTTGGCGTGGTACACGGCGCGCACGCCCGTCACCAGCGGAAACACCACCGTCAGAGTCAGGCCGAACGAATGGAACGGCGGCAGGAAGCCGATCAGCGCATCGCCGCGGCGCAACGCGCGCAGGGCCGCCACATCGCGCACGTTGGCGAGCAGATTGCCGTGGCTCAGCGGAACGGCCTTGGGCAGGCTTTCGGACCCGCTCGTGAAGAGCACGACGGCGGTCTTCGCGCACACCGCGGGATCCAACCCCCGCCACGAAAGATGTGCCCGGGCCCAGGCCGCCAGCTTCCGGGGCCGCCCGAGCGAGCCGGCGAAGTCCTCGACAAAGACGAACGCCGGCGCCGCCGCGCCGAATGCCGTCCCCTGCCCCTTCAGCCGCGCGATCAATTTCTTCGCCGTAACAACCGCCTTCAGTTCCATCAGGCCGACCACGTGGTCAATGCTCCGCTCCCCCGCGGTCCAGTTCAGCATAACCGGCGTCTTACCCGCGAAGAGGGTCGCGAGAAACAGGATGCTCGCCGTGGAGGAGGCGGGCAGCAGGATGCCGACCCGCTCGCCCGGCAACGACTCGATCCACGGCTTGAGCAGGAACAGCGCGGTCACGACATCGCGGTAAGTCCGCACGCCGGCCGTCTGGTCCGCCAGAACCGCGGCGCCGGGGGTGGCCCGCGCCCGCGCAAGGAACGCTGCCGCGATTGTGTCGCCCGGCGCCGCCTCAGCCGCCGCGTCGCCGGCCCGGCGTCCGGTCTCGAACCAGGCTCGGGAGACAGGCGCCAGTTTGTCCACGCGATCCGCCAGCGTCTGCCCCGCCGCCGCGTCGAGCACGTCCTGGACCGTTTCGAGCATGTCCGGGCTGGGTACGTTGAACCCGAACTCCTGCTCGACCCAGATGGTCAGTTCCAGGCGGCTGAGCGAATCCAGCCCCAGGTCGTTCGACAGCCGGTGACCGGGCTCCACCCGATCCCGCCCGCAAAGCTCCCGGAGTCGCTCCGTGACCATGGTCCGCACCGCCGGCGGAACGGCCGCGGCATCGCTCGTACCGCGGCGCGCAGCGGGCTCGGGAACCGTTCTAATTCCGCCTTTCTCCCAGGCGAGGTACGGCACATAGGTGTTGGGCGGCGCGCCATCATTGAAGACCCGTTCGATGGCGGCGTTGATGCGGGTGCGGTCCGTGCGCGGAAGATCGACGGGCTCCAACAACTCCACGGTCACAGGCCGACGCGGCGTGAAAAAGAGCAGGTTGGCCAACAGCGCCCGCACGCAGCGCTTGAAGATGAGCACCAAATCAGGATAGCCGCCGTCGGCCCGCGACAACGCGCTGCCCCACAGCCCGCGCACCCGCACGAGCACGACGCGCGCTTGCGGAGCGGCCTTCAGAACCGTCTCCACGCCGCTATTGGCGCCCAGGTCCTCTTCCCTGGCGCGCAGAATATGCCCGGCGGGGTAGAGCATCACGTTCTCCCCCCGCGCCAAACGGCGTCCGCATTCCTCAATCGCCCTGGCCACGCCTTCGACGCTCCCCGCGCCGTCACGCCCGGCCGTGGGCATGCGGATCACGCCGAAAAGGTCGGCCAGTCGGCTCAGGATCGGTTGGACCACCTGCTCGCCATCCGCCAGCGCGCGATACTCGAATGACGGGTGCAGGCGACTCAATAAGATGACCGGATCGATCAGCGCCGGATGCGTGGGCAACAGGAGAATCCCATGCCGCCCTTTCGCCAGCACGCCGGGCGCGCCGATCACGCGCACGCGATAGCGCAGGGCCAGCAGCAGGCGGACCGCCAGACAGATCGCGCGCCGCAAAACGCCTCTGAGCATTTCACTCGCCTTTTTCATCGTCGCACCTGCTCCGCAAGCATGCCGCACAGCTCCCTGAGCCCCATGTGCGCAAACATACCACGTCGCGGAACATCTGCAAGGATATAACGTGCGCCCCACCCCACGAGTCCTGCCCTTTACCCATAAGTATTGCAGCCGAAAGGAGACAATGTCCAATATTCAACAAGTCTAGTCCATTACGGCGGCGCTTGTGGGGCGGGCGGCGCGCAGCCGCGGGGCCAACCACGCGCCGAACACGATGGTGGCGGCCCCCAACACGCCAAACGAAGTGGTCGGCGTGAAGAACAGGTTGAGCGCGTACAGCAGCCCCGCCCCCAGCGTCAGCCCGGCGAAGGCCGTGAAATTGGCGGCCGCGATGACCCGCCCCCTTGCATCCGGCGGCGGACGCACCTGGATGAAACTCTCGAGCGGAATGAGGTTCACGCCGCCGCAGACGCCGGCCAGCGCAATGAGAACCGACACGGTCCAGACCCGCGCACCCCCGCCCGCCACGAGCGGGGCGAGGCCGATCAGCAGCAGGATCGCGCCGATCGCGAAGTAGTTGGGCACGAGCACGCGGAAGAACTTCTCGCCGCGCGCGACGACGTTGCTCAGGACGCCCCCCAGCGCCACCCCCACGAGGAACAGAATCTTCATTCCCGCCGTCTGCGTGGCCGACAATCCGAACTGGTTGAGCCCCATGTTGACCATCAGCAGCGTCATGACGCCCGCCAGGCTCCAGACATAGACGTTGCCGGCCACGCAGACCGCGAGCAGCGGATCGCGCCGGATTCTCGCCATTTCCCGCACGGACGCGAGAGGGCCGTCCCATGGAAACCGCACGTTCACCGTCCGGTGGGGTTGAATCCGCGGCGCCGCGAATGCGACCACAAACCCGATCAGCGCCGCGGCGATGACGAACAGTCCCACCCAGAGAATACCCAGAGGCAAACCGCCCCACGACGGGGCGCGCTTGTCCATCAGCCACCCCGCCAGCGCCATGCCGAGGAAGATCGCCGTCGTGGACAGCACGCGCACGATGGTGTTCGCGGTTTGAACATAACTCGCGGGGTACAGCTCGGGAATCGATCCGTTCATCGAGGGGCTGAAGACGGCGGACTGCGCGCCCATGAGCGCGATCATCGTCAGCACCAGCGGCCACTGCCCCGTCCAGATGCCGGCGGCGCCCACGAGCATCGCGAGCATCTCGACCGCCTTGGCCGCCACGATGACCCGCCCCTTGGGGAAGCGGTCCGCCCACCATCCGCCCGGCGCCGCCCCCAGCATGTACGACACGGTGAACAGGCCCGCCGCGACGGACTGCACCAGGCTGTTGTTCTGCGTCACGGCGAGGATCAACGCCGCCTCCTTGTAGAAGTTGTCGTTGAACAACCCCATGAAGTAGCTGAGCGCAATGGCGGAGAACCCGCGTCTGGCCTGCCGTACCTGCAGTTTGGTGGCTTCGTCCATGGATTCGATCAGGCCTGTCCGATCAACTCGCGCACCTTGGCCGATAAAGACCCGGCCAGTTCCTCGACGGTCTCCGCGTCCGCCCCCTCCACCATCACCCGGCACAGCAACTGCGTGCCCGAGTAGCGGACCAGCACGCGCCCGCGATCGCCCAAGCGCTCTTCGGCCGCGCGGATCGCCTCTTGCAGGGGGCGCAGTTCCTCCAGTGGCGGACGGGAGGTGACGGCCACGTTGACCAGCCGCTGCGGCGCCGGACGAAAAATCTCCGCCAGCTCCGAGAGCCTGCGTCCCGACCGGCGCATGACGGCCATCAGTTCCAGAGCCGACACGATGCCGTCGCCGGTCGTATGCCGGTCGAGGAAGATGATGTGCCCCGACTGCTCGCCGCCCAGAACGGCCCCGTGCCGTTTCATCGACTCGAGCACGTTGCGGTCGCCCACCGGCGCGTCCTCGCACCGTATGCCCAGCTCGCGCAGGGCCAGCCGCATGCCGAGGTTGCTCATGGGCGTGACGACAACCATGTCCTCCTTGAGAATCCCGCGCTCCTTCATGTCGCGCGCCGTCAGCGCGATCAGGTGATCCCCGGTCACCTCGGAGCCGGATTCGTCCACCGCGATCAGCCGGTCGCCGTCCCCGTCGAAAGCCAGTCCCACGTCGGCGCCGACGCGCAGCACCTCCGCCACGAGGCCGGCGGTGAACTGCGAGCCGCAGTTCTCGTTGATGTTGCGGCCGTTCGGCGCGTTGTGGATGGCCGCGACCTGGGCGCCGAGCTCGCTGAAGATGATGGGGGCGACCTTGTAGGTCGCGCCATTCGCGCAATCGATCGCCACCTTCATGCCGTCGAGCGTGAGGTCTTCGGGGAAGGTCTTCTTGCAGTATTCGATGTAGCGGCCCGCGGCGTCGTCGATGCGCTGCGCCTTGCCCACCTCGCCGGGCGGGCAGCGCAGCGCGTCCACGGCCCCGCTGGTGACGAGGTTCTCGATCTCCTGCTCGAGCTCGTCGGAAATCTTATAGCCTTCGCGCGAGAAGATCTTGATGCCGTTGTCCTGGTAGGGGTTGTGCGAGGCGGAGATGACGATGCCGGCGTCCGCGCGCATGGTGCGCGTCAGAAACGCCACGGCGGGCGTCGGAATCGGCCCCACGAGCAGCACGTCCACGCCCATCGAGCAGATGCCGGCGGTCAGCGCGGTCTCGATCATGTACCCGCTCAGCCGCGTGTCCTTGCCGATCAGGATGCGGTGGCGCTGGTTATGCCGGCGGCACACGTGCGCGGTCGCCCGCCCGATGGCCAGGGCCGTTTCCGCCGTCATCGGCTCCACGTTCGCCACGCCCCGCACCCCGTCGGTTCCAAACAACTTGCCCACGCTCCGCCCTCCTCACGCTTCGGATGTTCTCCAATCCCAGACCGCGGCCGCCGTGTCCACGATACCCTGCAGCCAGTCCGCCGCGGCGACGCGCGCCCGCGGCGAGAGGTTCCGCACGAAATCCAGATACTCGCCATCCCCGCGGTCTCCGAGCCCCGCGGCGCTCATGAACGCGTCGCGCCGCTCGGACGCCCACCCCAGGGGGTCAAAGCTCTCGATGCGGACGGCCGCGGCGGCCCACTCGTTCCGCAGGCGCGCCT
>JAQBFL010000036.1:0-5703 GCA_032123415.1 bacterium
CCGGACCATCTGCAGAGAATGTCAAGTCCTTCGGCCCTCTATTCGACTTCCTCGCTCTCTTCCCTTGGACATTGGAGTTGCCGCTTCGCTGCTGCCAGTCGGCTGAGTGTTGGCTGTTGGATATTGAAATCTCACAGGGTCTGATTTGGCCGTGAACGGTTACCCTTTTCCTTGGTCATTGGACATTCAATTCGCACAAAAGCGGAGTTATGCGCCCGGCCATTCCGCCGCGCGCGTTTCCTCTGGCCTTTGCACCCGCGGGTCCGCTATGCTTGCGGAGTTGGTTCACTGGCAGCGAGGAGGCCGAGATGGCGAGATTGATGATTGTGGGCGCCGGCGGCGTCGGCGGCGTAGTGGCGCACAAATGCGCGAGCGTGCCCGAGGTGTTTCCCGAGGTTCTGCTGGCCAGCCGTACGCGCGCCAAGTGCGAACGCATCGCGGAGCGCATCGGCGCGCCGCACATCCAGACGGCGCGTGTGGACGCGGACAACGAGACCGAGCTGGCCGCGCTGATCCGCGACTTCCGCCCCGCCCTGGTCCTCAACGTCGCGCTGCCGTACCAGGACCTGCACATCATGAACGCCTGCCTGCAGTGCGGTGTCCACTACTTGGACACGGCGAACTACGAGGCCCCCGAGGTCGCGCACTTCGAGTACGGCCCGCAGTGGGCCTACGCCCGGCGCTTCCGGGACGCAGGCCTGATGGCCCTGCTCGGCTGCGGCTTCGATCCGGGCGTGACGGGCGTCTTCACGGCGTACGCCCTCAAGCACCGTTTCGACGAAATCCACTATCTCGACATCGTGGACTGCAACGCGGGGTCGCATGGCAAGGCTTTCGCCACGAACTTCAACCCCGAGATCAACATCCGCGAGATCACCCAGCGCGGGCGGTACTGGCAGCGAGGCGAGTGGGTCGAGACCGCGCCGCTGGAGATTCACCGCCCCGTCGACTATCCCGGAGTCGGCCCCAAGGAGTCGTACCTGCTCTACCACGAGGAACTCGAATCGCTGGCGAAGAACATCCCGGGCCTGCAACGCGCCCGGTTCTGGATGACGTTCTCGCAGGAGTACATCACGCACCTGCGGGTGCTGGAGAACGTGGGCATGACGGGCATCGCCCCGGTGAAGTACAACGGCATGGATATCGTCCCGCTTCAATTCCTCAAGGCCGTGCTGCCGGAGCCGTCATCCCTCGGCGAGAACTACACGGGCCAGACGTCGATCGGCTGCCAGCTCCGCGGCGTGAAGGACGGCCGGTCGCGGACCTGTTTCGTCTACAACAACTGCGACCATGCCGCCTGCTACCGCGAAACCGGCGCGCAGGCCGTGTCGTACACGACGGGCGTGCCGGCGATGATCGGCGCCATGCTCATGGTCAAGGGTGTATGGATGCGCCCGGGCGTCTGGAACGTCGAGGAGTTCGACCCCGACCCGTTCATGGATTGCCTGAACCGCCACGGGCTGCCGTGGCACGAGCAACTCGACAAGCCCCTGGCCTTCGACGACCTGCTGGAAGCCTGAGAAGACGCGATGATCGATCCGAGTCTCATGCCGTCGCCCTGCTTCGTGCTCGACGAGGTTGCCCTGGAACGCAACCTGGCGATCATGCGGCGCGTGCGGGACGAGGCCGGCGTCAAGTTGCTGCTGGCGCTGAAGGGGTTTGCCCTGGCGCGCGCCTTTCCGGCGATCCGTGAGGTCGCGGCCGGCACGGCGGCCAGTTCGCTCCACGAGGCGTGGCTGGGGCGGGATGAGTTCGGCGGCCCGGTCCATGCCTGCTGCCCCGTCTACCTCGACGCCGAGTGGGACCGGCTGCGGAGCTTCTGCTCGCACGCGACCTTCAATTCGCTGAGCCAGGCCGGGCGTTTTATCGGGCGGCGCGGCGGCCTTTCGTGCGGCCTGCGCGTGAGTCCGGAATACTCATCGGCCACGGCCGAGCTGTACGATCCATGCGCCCGCGGGTCCCGGTTGGGCGTGCGCGCCGCCGCGCTGGCCGGCGCACTGCCCGAGGGGATCGAGGGGCTGCACGTCCATAATCTGTGCGAAGCGGCCGCCGAGGCGACGGAGCGCACGATCGAGTGCGTCGAGCGCCTGTTCGGTCGCTTCCTGCCGCATCTGCGCTGGATCAACCTCGGCGGAGGTCATCTCATGACCCGGCGCGGTTACGATGTCGAGCGCCTGATCGCCGCGCTGCGGGGCTTGCGCGAGCGGCATCCGGGCCTGGAAGTCATCCTCGAACCGGGCGCGGCCTACGTCTGGGATGCGGGCTGGCTGGTGGCCACCGTGGAAGACATCGTCGAGAACGACGGCGTGCGCACGGCCATGCTCGACACCTCCTTTGCGGCGCATATGCCGGACTGCCTCGAAATGCCGTACCGCCCCGAAATCGTCGGCGCCCGGCGCCCGGCGCCCGGCGAAGCCTCCTGGCGCATGGGCGGTATGACCTGCCTGGCCGGGGACATGATGGGCGACTATGCCTTCGACCGGCCCCCGCGCGTTGGCGACCGCATCGTCTTCGCCGACATGATGCACTACACGCTGGTGAAGACCAACCTGTTCAACGGCGTGAACCTGCCCGCCATCGGCGTGCAGCGCGCGGATGGAACCTTCGAGCTTGTCCGCGAATTCGGCTACGAAGACTACCGGTCCCGTCTGGTCGCGGCCCGGCCGCATGGCGTGGCATAAGTCAATCAGCCAGGCAGGTCGGGCAAAGGCGCGGGCCGCATCGCGGGTTGCTTGCCGGCCATGACTTCCGTGAGCGCCTCCCACACGCCTTGACCCGCTTCGGCGCGCGCGAGTTTCTGCCGTGCCGCGGGGTCGCGCAGGGCGCGGCTGATTGTGCCGAGCGCGCGTAACTGAACCACGCTGTCGTCCCGCGGCGTCAGCAACAGGAACACCAGGGAAGTCGCCTGGCCGTCCGGCGAGTTCCAGTCGATGCCGTCGGCGGAACGTCCGAACACGATCATGGGGCTCCGCACGCCGTCCAAGCGCGCGTGGGGCACGGCGATGCCGTGATCGATGGCGGTGCCGAAGTCCCGCTCCCGTTTCATGACGGCCTCGAACAGCGTCTCCGACGGTGGCACGGTTCGCGCGACCGCGACCGCCTCGCAGAGTTCGCGCACCGCCTCCTCCGGCGTGGCGGATTTCAGATCGAGGACCAGATCCCTCGCGAAGAACTCCAGCAGGTCCACGGCCTTGCGCCGCTTGAGCGCCGCCCCCATCCAGGCGCCGAGGACGGCCGTGGAGGCCACTGCGCCCACCACCACCGCCACAAACACCTCGCGGGTCAGCAGCCCGTACTCGACGGCCAGCATGCTGACGACGATCTGCATCTCCCCGCCCGGCACATGGGCGATCGCGATGACGTCGCGGTTGGCGCGGGGCTGGTCCGTCAGCGTGACGCCGACCCAGGCGCCGAGGTAGCGCCCCGCCGTGCCCAGCACGAAGAGCACGAGGACCAGCAGCGGGTTGAAATTCGCGAGCAGGTCGAGTTGCAGTCCGATGCCCGCGAAAAACAGGGGAATGAAGATGGCGTGAACCATCTGGGAGATGACCTGCCGGGTCCGTTCGGACAACGACCGCGCCTCGCCCGCCATAATGCCGGCCAGGAAGAAGCCGAACAGCGCGTGGATTCCGATGGCGGTCGTGATGGCCCCGCAGAGCAGTCCCAGCAGCGCGATGAAGGTCAAAGACGAACCGGGCTCCGGCATCGCCAGCCTGCGCATGGTGGCCATGGACTTGTCCGCAAACCACCGCCCGGCCGTGAGGCAGAACGCCGAAAAGCCGATCGTGCCGACCGCGGTCAGCGCAACGCCGACAAGTCGGACTTCCGCCTGTGTCACGAAGCCCAGAATGAGCGTGAAGATCACCCAGCCGATGAGATCGTTCACGGACAGGGCGCTCATGATCAGGAACCCGACGTTCGTCTTGTAGAGGTTCAGGTCCTGGAGAACGCGCGCCGTGGCGGGCATGGCGCTGATGGTCATGATCGCGGCCATGAACAGAGCGAAGGAAACGCGCCCGCCGGCGTCGCCGATCAGGCGCTGGGGGAAGAACAGGCATGGAACGAAGGCGATGAGCATGGGAAGCAGCACGTCGCTGAAGGCGATGGTCAGGGCGTCGCCCCGTTGGCGCCAGGCGCTGGAGAAATCCAGCTCCAAACCGGTTTCCAGGAGGAAGAAGAACAGTCCGAGCCAAGCCACGGTTTCGAGCATGACGATCTGGGTCGGGTCGGCGGGGAACAGCATGGCGTGGAGACCCGGCGCCGCGCGGCCCAGGATGGTGGGGCCGAGCACGATGCCCACGAGCAGATCCCCGATCAAGCTCGGCTGCCCGACGCGGCGCAGAAGCTCACCCAGACCGCGCGCCAACCCCAGCAGGATCAGCACCTGGATCAGGAACAGCAGAATGTGATGCTCGCTTAAACCGTGCATAGCGCGATCAGTCTACGGCGGAACCGTCGGCGGATCAATGTGAGCGTCACCCGAGCTGGACGATTTCTTCCATGGCGGCGTGGATCAGGCCGTTGGAGGCGAGAAAGCAGAGCTGGTGGGGACGGGCGAGGCGCCGCACGATGTGCGCCATGCCGCCCGCCCGGCGCACGATGAGCCCGGCGGCCGCGACATCCCAGTCGAAGACTCCCGCCTCGAAATAGGCGTCGGCCTCGCCGCGGGCCACGCGGCAGAGATCGAGCGCGGCGCAACCCATCAGCCGCACCTTCTGGGCGCGATGCGCCAGCCGGTTAAGGATCGAGTGCGGCGGCTTGTTCGGGTCGTCAAGCCGGTCCATCCCCGACATCACCATGGCCTGCTCGACGCGGTCGATGCGGGAGACCGCGACCGGCTCGCCGTTGCACAGGGCCGGCGCCTGCGCGCCGGCGGTGTAGAGTTCGTCGATGTCCGGCGCATAAACCGCGCCGGCCAGCACCTCGCCCGCTGCGTCGCGTACCGCCACCGAGCAGCACCAGAAACGCATGCCGTGCGAGAAGTTCACCGTGCCGTCGATCGGGTCGACGACCCATTCGAAGGGCGCGTGGGCCGCGGCGCGCGGCTCCTTGTCCTCCTCGCCGAGGACGGCGTGGTCGGGAAAGCGGTCCAGCAGGACGCGCTCGGCAATGCCCTGGCACTCCGCGTCGAGGTTCAGCTTCACGTCGTAACGGAAGGCTTGCGCGACTTCGCCGCGCCGGGCCTTGTTCGCGGCGGCGTGGCTCGCGGCGGCACGGGCGGCGTCGATGGCGGCGCACAGCAGGTCTTGTTCGCTCGGCGTCATGGTTCGTCCGGAGCTTGCGGTTCCCCGTTGGCCGGTTCGGCCGGGACGTCGATCAACTTCGGGTCGGGCCGTTCGCGGAAACGCATGGACACCACGCGCGAGACGCCCTTCTCCTGCATCGTCACGCCGTAGACCGTCCGGGCGCTGGCGATGGTCTGGCGGTTGTGCGTGATCACGAGGAATTGCGACTGCGCGAGGAAGTCCTTGAGCACTTGCACGAACCGGCCGATGTTGCTTTCGTCGAGCGCGGCGTCGAGCTCGTCGAGCAGGCAGAAGGGGCTGGGCTTGATCAGGAACAACGAGATGATCATTGCCACTGCGGCCAGGGACTTCTCGCCGCCGGAGAGCAGTGAGATGAACTGCAGCTTCTTGCCCGGGGGCTGGACCACGATGTCCACGCCGGTCTCCAACAGGTCGTGCTCATTGGACAGGACCAGCA
>JAQBFL010000037.1:0-5030 GCA_032123415.1 bacterium
CGCGCAGCCCGACCTCTTCAGCGCCGTCGGCCGCGAGCACACCAACACCTTCTATGACATCCCGCGCGTGAGCTTCAGCATCGCCGAACAGTACGGCGTCGGGCCGGACCTGCCGCTGGAGGAGTACATCCGGCTCGGCGGCCTCTGCCAGGGGCTCAACCTCGGGTATTCGCTGGAGTCGCTGCGCGCCAACACGCAGACCTGGGGCGGAATCTTTTGGATGTACAACGACGCGTGGGGCGAGAACGGATGGACGATCGTCGATTACGCATTGCGCCGCAAGATATCCTACTACAACGTAAAGCGGTCGCTGACGCCGCGGCGGCTGGTGTTGCGCCGCGGCGGGCAGGCCTTCGGCGGCGACGCGGGCGACGTGCTGCTCATCGCGCTCAACGACACCGACCGGCCGCTGCGCACGCGTGTGACGTGGGGTTTCTTCGAGTACGATGGCGCGGCGCGCGACACCGAGACCGTTCGCGTGGACGTCCCTGCGCACAGCCGCGCGATCGTTGCGCGGCGACCGGCGCCGTCCGCCGACGCCCTGCAACGCGGCACGCTTGCGGCGCGGGCCGCCTCGCGCGCCTTGGAGCCGGTCGTGTGGCGGCATGGCCGCTACCGCGACGCCGGCCTGCCGCCGGCGCGGGTCAGGATCGCGCGGCGGAGGGTCGAGGGCGCCGACCTCGTGCTGCGCGTCGCCGCGAACAGCTTCGCGCATGCCGTGCACTTCGACCTGTCGGGGGATTGGCGGCTTAGCGACTGCTGGTTCGATCTGCTGGCCGGCGAAACGCGCGAGGTACGTGTCGAAGGCGGCGCCTGTCTGGCCGATACGCCCATCGCGGTCGCCTGCATCAATAGAGACGGCAAGACGTTCGAATCGACAACGGGGAGCTGACGGTGAGCAGGTCGCCGACCTTCTCGCGCCAGGCCGTCAGCGTCGTGTCGAGCCGCTGCGGCAGGATGTCGTGGTTCCCCGGCAGCGTCAGCAGCGGCGCCTTGAGTTCGCGCAGAACGGCCGTTCGGTCCTGATCCTCGCGTAACGACCCACCCCGTACCAGCGTTGACTGACGCTGCTCCAAGCGAGAACCGCGCGGTCATTGGTCGGCGCGGCGATGGAAAGCATGCGCAAAATGGACAACGCCTTGGTCGGGTCCGTCCCCGCAAGGAATTACCCCTCCAAGGTCCTCGAAATGGGCGTTGCATGGGCGGGGACGTCCGTCGTATAGTCTTGCCTAACAAGCGAGGAGCGGCGTGAAACTTTGGAGTGCGGATGTCCGGTGGGTGATGGAGGCGTTGCTGGGGCTGCCCGCGGATCCTCTGATGGAACTCGTGCTGGTCGCGGCTGTGGCCTGTCTGGTCTTTGTCCTGGTTCTGAATGCTCTGACCCGCTTGATGTCGTTCCCGCGTTCCGGTGTGTGGCCGGCTGCGTTGGTCTTGCTGCTGGGCGTCGTCATCGTTCTGGCGACCGGTGTGGCGGCTCGCGTCTACCTGGCGCCCCTGGACCTGGTGCGTCAGTGGACACTTGTGCCATGGCTGCCGTTCCTGGCGGTCGCGGTGTCGATCCCCGCGTTGGTGGCGCCCGCGATGATGCTCACGCATCGGGCGCGCTACAGCCAGTGCGTCACGGCCCTGTTGCTGTCCGCCGGGGCCATGGCCATGACGGTGTTGCTGGCTAACAGCCTGATGGGCGCCGTGCTGAGCGGCGACAAGGACTTAACCAAGACGCGCGATCGCACCCGAACAATCAATCGTTTTCTGAACGACTGACAGACTCCGCGCCACACCGAGGGCTGGACATGGACTCGCACAACCAAGCGAAACAGGCTGCGCCTTCGGGCGGCGGCGCACCGCCAGCCGCCGGCCCCGAGCTGGCTGTCATCATTCCCGCGTTCAATGAGGCCGCCACGCTGGTTGGGGTGCTGGACGCGGTACTGGCGCTGCCCGGCGCGAAGGCGTGGGAGTTGATCGTCGTGAATGACGGCTCCACGGACGACACGCGCGAGGTGCTGGAACGCTACAAGCCCCGCGTGCGCGTCATCCGGCACCCCTCCAACCGCGGCTATGGGGCGTCCCTGAAATCCGGCATCCTTGCGACCCGTGCCGAGAACGTCCTGTTCTTCGACGCGGACGGGCAGCACGATGCGGCCGACATTCCGGCCATGGTGAAGGCGCTGGAGACTTATGAGTGCGTGTTCACCGCGAGGCCGCGCAACGCCGGCATTCCGGCCGTGCGCAAGCCCGGCAAGTGGATCCTCCATCGGGTCTGCAACTTCCTGGCCGACCAGAAGATCCCGGATATCAACAGCGGATTCCGCGCCGGGAGACGTGCGATCTACATGCTCATGCTGGACCTGCTGCCGGATGGCTTCTCGTTCTCTACAACATCGCTGCTCTACGTCATCAAGAGCCGCTACTCGCGCACGTTTCTTCCGATTCGCTGCCATCCCCGCCAGGGGACCAGTTCGGTGAGGATTTTCTACGACGGGATGAAGACGCTCCTGCTGGCGCTGCGCCTGATCATGCTCTTCGACCCCTTTCGCGTGTTCGGCTACCCGGCGCTGGCGCTGATTGCGACCGGGGTTGCCTACCAGATCTACATCATTGTGACGACACGACTGACGATCGTGGGCGGCGCCATTCTCTCTATTTTGGGAGGAATCATCCTCTTCCACTTCGGGTTGCTGAGCGACCAGATCGCCTCGCTGCGCAAGGAGATCAGCTCGCACAACAGCCTCTTCTGGGAGGAGCGCGAGAAGCGGGAGAAGTGAATGTCGGGCCGGACTGGCCGGTTGCGTTTCAGAACGTGTAGGAGATGCCGATCGCGGCTACCAGTTCCACGTCGTATCCGTTCGAAAACTCCGCCGTTCCGTCCTCCGCAACGATCGTCTCCGCATCCGGCAGCACGTCGTCATCGATCTGGCCGATGTGCGTGACCGATGCCGTCAGCATCTTGTAAGACAGCTTCGCCGATGCCGTGTAGTACGAGAACCCGTTTTCTCCCTCGTCGGGATTCTCGTGGCCGACTCCCGCGCCCAGTGTCAGTGCCGCATCCTTGCCCATCTCCACTTTGTGCTTCAGGGCGAAGCCGACGTGGAGGGACTTTTCGATGCCGCCATCCACGCCGTAGTAGAAGCCCAGGCTGGGGCTCAGAGGCACGTCGAGTGTCAGGTCCAAGGCAGCTTCGCGGTCCGCGTCGCCCTCGGCCCCCGGGTAGGTGTACTCCGTGTAGCCCACGCTGGCGCCGAACTTGTCCGTGCCCAGCGGCAGGTCGTATGACAAGGCCAGGTCGATCTCGGAGAACTGCCCTCCGTTGAGCGTGTCGTCGTAATCGTCGATGTCAAGGTTGCCCCAGACGATGAGCCCCACAGGCAGTCCGCCGATCTCCGCATAGGGCTGGAACACCGCCCCGTCGTTGAACGTCACCCCGCGGAACACGTAGGCGCTTGCCACGTCCGCGCCCACCGTAACCTCGGCGCCGGGCGCCTGAACCGCCAGGCACGCCGCCGCCGCCATTGCCGCCATCGTCATCGTCGCCGTCTTGCTCATCTCGTCTTTTCCTTTCGTGGCCTCATGCCGCCTTGTACACTTCCTTCTCATACAACGCCTGCTTCTTGCGCCAACGCGCACACAGGAGCCATAATTCTCATCCCCAGCGCTGCTTTCAGCCACCACTTTGCTCTGCTGCTTGCTCTCATTTCACAAATTCCGGTCTCGCACGATGTGGCCTGAGCTGCACCGATATCGAATCAACCCACCTATCGAACGCAGTGAAAGCACGATGCGTGCCACGCTCAGCATGCCACGAAGTCATATAACCATAATGGCCTGCGATGCAGCATACACAACCAGTTTTGGAAAATGGCATTCTGGTCTTGATGGTCTTCGTGTGTTACAATATTGCATTAGTCTGCTATGGTCGTACAGTCTTGCAACTATATGCCGGACTGAGGATACCCAAGCCATTGACCGAGTGCGGCCTGCATTTCGACCATTTCGACGGCCGGCATGACGTGATGAGTCGATGTCGGATATTGCTGTCGGATCGTGCTTGCCTTCGTTCGCGGGTTTGGTATATTCACGCTCAATGTTTTCACCCCCCTCGGCAATGTGCCGATGCGGGACTGTGGAAACGAAGCGAGTGTTCCGCCTGCCACGGTGGGACCAAAGCGGATTGCGGCGTGCCTTGATCAGCCGCGCAAAGAGAGGGAGAAAGACTGTGGAGACAGAAACCGTCGAACCCAAGCGCATTGGCGTGCGGGACCTGCTGGAAGCCGGGCTTCACTTCGGACATCAGACCAAGCGCTGGAATCCGAAGATGCGGCGCTACATCTTCGACAAGCGCAATGGAATCCACATCATCGACCTGGCGAAGAGCCTGGTCCACTTGAACGCCGCGCTGGAGTTTCTCCACGAGGTCGTGGTCTCGGGCAAGAGCATCTTGTTCGTGGGCACCAAGAAGCAGGCCAGGGAGATCGTCCGCGAGACCGCGGAGTCAAGCGGTCAGCACTTCGTCAACACGCGTTGGCTCGGTGGAACGCTGACCAACAGCGCGACGATCCGCAAGCGCGTTCGGCGCCTGCGCGAGCTCGAAGAGATGGAGAAGGAGAACGGCTTCGCCGGGGTTCCCAAGAAGGAAGCCGCTGTCATGCGGCACGAGCTGGAGAAGCTGCGCCGGAATCTGGCGGGTATCGCGCGCATGGAGTCCTTGCCGGGCGCCATGTTCGTCGTGGACATCACGCGCGAGGGCATCGCCGTGAAGGAGGCCAACCGCCTGGGCATCCCCGTGGTGGCGATCGTGGACACCAACTGCGATCCGGACCCGATCGACTATCCGATTCCTGGCAATGACGACGCCATTCGCGCCATCAAGCTGATATGCGGCGCCGTGCAGGAGACGGTTAAGTCCTCTAACGAGGAGTACGGCCGGGTCGCCGCCGAGATTGCGCGCAAGAAGGACGAAGATCGCAAGGAATCCGAGAAGCTTGCCGCCGAGCGTCGCGCCGCGTCGCCCGCGGAGGTGTCCGGCGAACATC
>JAQBFL010000038.1:0-3672 GCA_032123415.1 bacterium
CTGCCCTCCCGTCTCCTACCAATTCACACAAGCCGTCATACTTGGGGAGGTGACCTGGTGCGTGCGGAGCTGACGGTGGGTAATCCGCCGAGAATTGCGAGATGCTTTGGTAAGCTTGCCCCACCACGTAGTCGTAATCAAGTCTCTGTATCATGGATCGTACGTTCTCATTGAGTTACTCTGTATTAGGCCTAGCCAATCTCCTGCAATGCCTTCAGCACGACGTAGACTGGAGCCTGTTTCTCGGCTGACACATCCCTCACATCGCCCTTGCCGCAGCCGCCTTTCAGGACGACCCCATTGCGCACCATGTCTTGCAGTACGAGAGCCATCAATTCGGAACCTGGCTGCAGTTGCTCCAACCCCGTCTTGACTTCATCGATGACGTTAACAGAGAGCCGGAGGGGGAATGCAACACGCCGAAAAGTCGTTGCAGTCATCTGCTGTGGGTCGGCCTCATACTCGGCACAACGATATGAACCTCTTCCTAGCATGCAACGCCGGTCCACATCATCCGGTGTTAGCTTCATCTCCGTTCGCTTTAGCGTTGCCGCCTTGGCGAGAGCGCTTCGCATCCCGTTACGCCCGCCGAAAAAAGTATCGCACATGTTCACCGCATATCTCCTTCTTGACGGGCGTAAGCTCCGTCATTCACCCTGCCCCGCGTCACCCCAACACCGGCCTGACTCATAGGAGTCGAGGCAACTGTTCCTGCAGCGCCCAACCCTAGCCATCGTCTCTGACGGATTGACCCTGCCCGTTTCTTTCCGACCTGCAACGTCGCCCAGCAGATGGCTCCGGCACACCAGCCGACGCCGCTCCCTCGATATCGTACGCACAAGCATTATGACATAATGGCCGCGACGCGTCCAGCATCCAGAACCTTTTGGCTGGCCGCATGATCAGTCCCTTGTCGCATAACTGTTTCTCCTGCGTCAAGTCAGTATATCATCAGGCGGCGATGGGAAGCCGTCCTGCGTCGCCAGTTTCTTCAGTCCGACCAACACGAGCCGCCGAGTGTCGCGCTGCGGGTCGTTTTGGCCGTTCACCAAGTTGCGAATCGCCCTCTCCGTGCGTCCAGATGCAGCAGCCAACCGGGCAACCGAGATGTTGTGCTGCTCCATGTACGCCATAAGCCTGACCTTCGGTGTCGGCCTCTTTTTCTGAACAGATTTACGTTTCATTCCGGCGCTCGTCAACCTTTTGTTTTGAAAGCTACCGCTTTACACGGCAGTTGTAAAGCGTTTTGTTACCCTTTTTCCGAAAGTTTCCGAAACTGGCCGTGAAAAGCAAGGAGTTTTTTGGTCCGCAACAGATTTCTCCGTTCCTCGTCACGCCGAAATGCGACCGGGGAGCGAGATGATCCTTGATGAAACAGAGACCTGCCGGACCACGTTGTAATGTCAACATGCAGTTCATCCCTTTGTTCTGGCCCAAAACCAAGGAATCGGCGTCGCCGCCGGATGATCGCCGAACCTTCGACGGCTCGACAGGCACACCAAAGGCTATGTGAACGGCCAAGCTGTGCGGCATGGTCTACTGCCTCATGCCAGAGGGCGATTCAACCACCATTGAGACCTTATGGGCACCCCTTGCTTCTATCCATTTCGGTTTCGAATGCCGTCCGGAGTTCGTCTGAGTAACGGGGCACGCCCGCGTTCGACACTGTCCGTCTTGACGCTCATTTCGATCTCGCTTAAGTCCGCCCCACCCCTCTTCGCACTACGCCCCCCGTTACGCCCACTTTCGCGCCTGTAGCCGCAGCTTGGCTTTGAAACCCTTGCCGGAGGTGCAGGGTATGTACATGCCTGTCCGGTCCCGTTCGACCGCGCGGCCGGTATTCTCGGCCCATGCGTCGTCAGCCATGTTGTACCTCAGATCCCATCCATTGTCTGTCTGTTTCGCGCGGATGACTATGGGTGCACCCAGCCTCAGAGGGCCTCGAACCAGGTTTTAAGTTTCAAGGCCATGAGTTTACGGCGCTCATCCAGAAAATCATCGTAGGACGGGATTCCGCCATCGAGCAGCGATTCAGGCAGACAACTCATGCGGAGGTTGGCGCGCATCTCGTCCGCGGCATCAATGCCACCGTATTTCTTGGGGCCGCCGTTGCACTGGTTCGCCAGTTCAACGAAGTAGGTCTCCGGGGCCTTGTCCCCGATGGCGATATTGATTTCGCTTTGCGCCAGGACGAAGTTCGCAATCTGGTTGTACTTGCCGGAGGCTTGAGGGGTCACGTCTTAACATCTAACATATTGACGATTTTGGCTTCGAGACGGAGGAGGTCGGGGGATTGACGGAGTCGGCGGTCGAGGCGCTTAAGGGCCATGCCCACGGCGGCGTAGTCCATGCCGCCGGCGGCACTCCCGAGCTCGGCGAGCGTCATGCCGGTGTACCGTCTGGCCAGACGCAACACCAGCCACTTGGCCGGATTGCCGTGCTGACCGAGGAGGGATTCCCAACGCTCGCCGCAGGCCTGCTCCATCGTCTGAGCCACCTCCGTGAACGTGATCCGGCGACGCAGCTCCCGCTTGCCGTCCGTTTCGCGTCCGATGTCCGTCAGGCCCTGCTTCACGCGCGCCACGAATTCCGCGCTCCCGATCGCGACCCGATCCCGCACCGCGTCAAGCGTGTCCGGGTCGGCCCCTTCCACCAGCCGGGTCCGCACATACCGCCGGTATGCGCCGGCCCTGCGGGGTGGTTGTTTGGCGGCCAACTCCAGAATGGCGTCCACCTGCAGCCACTCGGGCACCGGGCCGTGCCCCGCGTACGCGCGGTAGGAGCTCCATCGGTATTCGCGGAGCGTGCTCAGCCGCTTCTTGAGGATCTCATCCGATGCGGCTTTGCCCTGTCCCAGGCGCGCGGCAGACCGGTCTTGTTTGCTCAACCCCAGCCCTTTGATGCGAAGGGGATTCAGATGCACGTAGACGCTCAGCTCATGCGCCCAGGCCACATTCTCGATCCACACGCTCTTGAACCGCCCCTGGAAAAGCGGGCCGCACCGCTGGTGTCGCGCGTTGTACCACGCGCTGTAGCTCACGTTAAACCAGTGCATCGCCCGGCTCAGGTTGGCATCGGGGGTCTGCAGAATGAGGTGGTAGTGTGAATCCATGCAGACATACGCATGCACCACGACCCGGAATCGCTCCGTCAGCACCGCCAAGAGGTCAACGAAATGCCAGCGATCCCGGTCGTCGTCAAAAATCGCCCGACGCTCGATCCCACGCGCCATGACGTGGTACCACCCATCCGCCACATCGATCCGTAGAGGTCTTGCCATGCCCACGACACTAGCCGCCCACCCGCGCGCATGCAAGCACAATGTTAGATGTTAAGACGTGACCCCTCCAGCCATCTGAGTTTCGGGGGAAGGGCCATTACACTTATATCGAGCAACGAAGCTGTATGTGTTATTGACTGTCAGAATTCCGGACGTGGTGTTCTTTTCAATGGAGGAGAAACATCGTCTTCTGAAATCTCAGGCATCACCATCATAAATGGAAATGCCGATTACGGCGCAGGCATCTGCTGCATCACATCCAGTCCGACCATCACTGACTGCATTCTCACAAACAACACTTCTGACAGCGGCACAAAACTCGGCGCAGGAATGTATTGCAGTTCTAGCAGCCCTACTGTCAGGGACTGCACCTTAGCGTACAACCGTGCGGG
>JAQBFL010000039.1:0-3137 GCA_032123415.1 bacterium
CGCGCGGGCTTCGGCCGGCGGCGTGCGCACGGCGAACACGGGATCGATGGGGATGCCGAGGATGCGGACGCGGTCGGCCGGCTGGCCCCGGCGGATCAACTGCCGCTGCGCTTCGCGGTTGGCGACGTAGTAGCAGGCCACGTCAGACGCCATCCACAGCGAATGCACTGCGAAGTCTGTCACCGCGCCGAACAGCGGAGCTTGCCTGCGCTTGCGGCGCCTGGATGCGCCGAGGATTTCGAGGGGCATGAAGTGCGTGCAGATCACCGCGTCGGGAGAGTAGCGATCGAAAAAGCGCAGCAAAGCCAGGGTGTTGATCTTCTGGACGAACGTGCGTATCCGCCGCTGCCAGGGCTGTTGCGATTTGCGGTCCGTGCGCGCGTACATGTATCCCCAGAGTTCCGGCGCCGCGCGCACGACGTTGAGATACCCCTGTGCGTAGGTTTTTCGGAACAAGGGCGGCGCGAAGTCCAGAATGTCGCGCACGCAGACGTCGAGGCCGGCCCGCCCGCCCGCTACGGCCAGCGCCTCGGCCGCCCGCCGATGCCCCGCCCCCGCCGACGCATGGAGAATGAGCAGCTTCATGACCGCTGCGGCGCCGGCCCCGGACGGAAGGAGAACCTTCCGCTCCGCGGCCTGTCCGTTCCTGTCATCCTCATGGCGCTTCCGTCCGACAACGCGCGCCGCGGGCCGTCGGGCTTGACGCGCCATGCGGCTTCAGTCCTCCAGGTTCAGGTACTTCATCTCCGCGGGCTTGAGCGCAACGCGCAGGGCGCTCATGCAGGACCGAGTTTCCGAAACGGTCCGCGGTCCGATCAACGGGAACGAAGGGAACGGCTGGCACAGCACCCAGGCCAGCGCGACGTTGATCGGCTCGACGCCGTGCTTCTTCGCCAGCTCGATGGCCCGCTCCTGCCGGCGGAAGTTGTCCGGCGAGTACCAGCAGCGGGCGAGCGACTCGTCCTCGCGCAGGTCGGGCCGCGCGCGCTCGGGAACGAAGAACCCCCGCGCCTGGCTCGACCACGGCAGCAAGGTCAGCCCGCTGCGCTTCAGCCAGCGGCGCGACTCGGCGTCATGCACATGGATGCACCCCTTCCAGACGGGCTGCACCATCTCCGCCAGCGAGAGGTTGTTGGAGAGAATCGAGAAGCCCTGCAGCCCTTTGCGCTTCGCGTAGGCGTTGGCCTTCTTGATGCGCTCGATGGACCAGTTGCTGCCCCCGAACGTCCTGATCCGGCCGGCTTTCACCTGCGCGTTGAGCGCCTCGACGAAGTCCCGCACGGGCACATCCGGATTGTCGCGGTGCATCAGGTAGATGTCGGCGTAGTCCGTTTCGAGCCAACCGAGCTGCTCGATCAGTTGCGCCTCCAGCGCCACCGGGTTGCAGTGCGGCGTGTGGGCGCCTTTGGCGATGATGACCACCTGCTCGCGCACGCCGCGCGCCCGGACCCAGCGGCCCAGCAGTTCGGACTTGTTGCGGCCGTAAATCCACGCCGTGTCGAAGGCGTTGCCGCCGCGCTCGAAGTAGTCGTCGAGAATGGCGGCGGCATGCGGCATCGCGACCTGGCTGTCGACGCCCATGATCAGGCGCGCCACCGGCTTGTCAAGATGCTCGATGGTCCCGCGCGGGATGGGCTGCGCGGCGCGAACCTCGAGGGGGCGGCGGGCGATCGTCAGGGCCCCCGCGTTCTCTGGCCGTTCGGACGGATAGCGCAGGCCGATGGCTTCCCGCCACGCATCCTGCGCGCGCAGATTGCCGAGCGTGTCGCCCCAGCTCATCGAGGGGGAGGGCGCCTCGCGCAAGCCGGCCCGGATGGCGCGCGCGCAAACGTCCGCCTCCAGCGCGAAGCTCGTTACGGCGGATTCCACCGCGATCTCGCGCGGCGAGCTCTCGCCGCGCACGTTGACGACGATGCGCCCGTTCACGGCGCCTTCGCGGCCGGAGACGTAGGGGTTCGGCAGCAGGATCGAACCTTTGCTGCCGAAGATGCGGACCACGTTCTCCTGGGCCACGCCCAGACCGGTGGCGATCGTCGCCACGATGCCGCCCGGGAACTTGAGCGTTCCGACCGCCCAGGCGTCGACGCCGGTCTCGGGGTGCAAACACCCGGCGCCGGTCACAGCGATCGGGTCCGCATACGGCTTGCCCCGCGCGGCGCCCGCGATGAGACGGCAGATCGAGGTCGTGTAGCCGCCCACATCCAGGATGCCGCCTCCGGCCAGGTCCGCGTTCCACAGCCGGCTCGCCGGGTCGAACGCGGCATGGAACGAGAAGGTGGCCGAGATCACGCCGACCTCGCCGATGACCCCTTCGCGCAGCAGTTCGACGAGTTTCGCCGTCTGCGGGTGGCACCGGTACATGAAGGCCTCCATGAGGAACACACGGTTGTGCACCGCGGCCTCGATCATGACCTGCGCCTCGTACTGGTTGATGCCGATCGGCTTCTCGACCAACACATGCTTGCCGGCTTCGGCAGCTTTCACCATCCATTCCGCGTGCAGCGGATGCGGGGTGGAAATATATACGGCCTCGACGTCGGGGTCGGCCAGCAGGTCTTCATACGATCCATAGGCGCGCGCGCCCCCGAACTCGGCGCGGAACGCCTCGGCCTTCTCCTGCGCCCTCGAGCCCACCGCGTGCAGGACGCCCGTCTCGGACTGTTGCAGCCCGCGCGCAAACGCCTTGGCAATGGCCCCCGTCGCAAGCAAACCCCACTTGAAATCCTTGCTCATGGAATATCGTCTCCTGTCCGCGCTCCGCCGGCGCACGTTGGCCGTTCGTTCCCGACGCGGTCCGCGAGCCCCGCCATCAGCCCGCCTTCGGTTCGCTGAAATGCCGGAGATGCTAGCCCATGCCGACGCGCGGCGCAAGCGCAACGCGCTCCTTTCGGTTTCGGACGACACGGAGCTCGTCTTTCCTGTTTAAGCGCCGACCGCCGCGCTCAGGCCCGGCCGGGCCGCGGCCAGCCCGACGTCGAGAAACACTTGCACGCGGTGGAACTTCTGGCCCTCGGCCCGCGCAAACTCGTCGGCCAGGACCGATTCCGGCGCGAGATGTTCCCGAAGATGCTCGACGCCGCCCGCGGCTGTGCCGGCGATGCCGCGAAATCTCCCGCCAAGAAGGCACGTCAGCAGGC
>JAQBFL010000040.1:0-3273 GCA_032123415.1 bacterium
GTGACCCGCGCGGTGAACCCGTAGCGGCCCGTCTTGGCGCACTCGACTTCGCGCGTGTAGACGAACTCGCCGTTTCCACGGTCTTTGACCATCTCCATGCGATCGACTTGGCTGGATACGATCTTGTTCTCCGAGTTCACCAGGCCATAATAGACTTCCACGTCGACTTCCGACGGCAGCAGCTCGCCCAGCGTGACGATCGACCGCACGGTGAAGCGGTCTCCGACGTGCAAACCGGTCATTTCGTGATCCGTCACGGGCATCGAGCAGCGGACACCCGGCCACAGCTTGGCGAGCCTGGTCCGCTGAGCGACGAATTGCCGCGCCACCTTGCTGTCTTCGGCGGTGAGTTGCGTGAAGGCCGACTGCGCGGGCCCGTAGAATTCCGCGTCATACTCTTCGACCATGCGGTGACTGGTGAAGAACCCGAGCCCCATGCGGATCGAAGCCTTCATCATCGACAGCCAGCGCAGGGGCACATCGCCGGTTTCGCGGTCGTAGAACGCCGGGATGGCCTCGTTCTCCAGGATGTTGTACAGGGCCTGGGACTCGACGCCGTCCTGGTACTCCGCGTCGTCGTATTCCTCGCCGGCGCCGATGGCCCAACCGCAGTCGCTCGAATAGCCCTCGCACCACCAGCCGTCAAGCACGCTGACGTTGATGCCGCCGTTGACGGCGGCCTTCATGCCGGAGGTGCCGCTGGCCTCGTGCGGGCGGCGCGGGGTGTTCAACCAGATGTCTACGCCCTGCACGAGATGCCGCGCGATGGCGATGTCGTAGTTCTCAAGAAAGACGACATGCCGCCGGATGTTCGGACGCTGCGAGAAATCCACGAGCCGCTTGATGAACTCCTTGCCTTCATGGTCGGCCGGATGCGCCTTGCCCGCGAAGAGAATCTGCACGGGGCGGTCCTCGTTGCACAACATGGCCTCGAAGCGCTCGGGGTCGCGCAGCAGCAGGATGGCGCGCTTGTAGGTCGCGAAGCGGCGGGCAAAGCCTATGGTCAGGACGTCGTGGTCGAGCACGGACTTGGCCTGGGCGATCTCCGCGCGCTGACTGTTGCGCGCCCGCAGTTGCTTCTCGAGCAGCTCGCGGGCGTACCGCACGAGGCGGGACCGGCCCAACTCGTGGGTCCGCCAGAGTTCCTCGTCGGGGATGTGGGCAATGTTGCCCGTGGCCCGTTTGTCCGAGGGGTGCATGCGCCACTCGTCGCCGAGGTAGCGGTCGAACATGGCCGCCATGTCCCCCGAGAGCCAGGACGCCACGTGGACGCCGTTGGTCACGTGGCGGATGGGCACCTCGTCATCGGCCCGTTCGGGCCAGAGGTGTTGCCACATGCGGCGGGCGACGCGGCCATGCAGCTCGCTGACCCCGTTGCTGAACTGTGCCGACCGCAGCCCCAGAACCGTCATGGAAAGCTCGTGCGGATTGCCTTCGCCGTTGGGAGGCTGGCCCAGGGAAAGCACGGAATCGGCGGGAAGCCCGAGTTCCCTTTCGATGACGTCGAGGTGGGGCTTGATCAGATCGATGGGAAACGCTTCGTTGCCGGCGGGAACGGGCGTGTGCGTCGTGAAGACGCCGGCGCGGAACGTGACCTCCAGCGCTTCGTCCATGTTCAGGTTGCGCGATTTCATGAGATGCGCCACGCGGGCCAGGGCGAGGAACGCGGCGTGGCCTTCGTTCATGTGGCACACGGACGGGTCGATGCCCAGACGCGCGAGCATCTGATGGCCGCCGATGCCCAGCAGCAGTTCCTGGCGCAGGCGCGTGCGGCGGTCGCCGCCGTACAGCTTCGAGGTGACGGCGCGCAGGTCGGCCGAGTTCTCCTGCACGTTGGCGTCCAGGAGGTACAGCGGGATGCGCCCGACCTTGAGCAGCCAGACGGCGGCATGCAGCCGTCCCTCGGGTAAGGGGATCGAAACGCGCATGGGCCTGCCGTCGCTGCCCGCGACCTCCGAAAGCGGCATGCAGTGCACTTCGTTGTCAGGGTAGTACTCCTGCTGCCAGCCCTCGCGGTTAAGGTACTGCTGGAACTAGCCCTGCCGGTACATCAGCCCCACGGCGGCCAGAGGCAGGCCGAGGTCCGAGGCGGCCTTGAGGTGGTCGCCCGCCAGCGCTCCCAGTCCGCCCGAATACAGCCGTACGCTTTCGTGGATGCCGTACTCGAGCGAAAAGTACGCGATCGAGGGTGTCGTCGGCTTGCCGGCGGCGGGAGTCAACGCCTCGTCGAAACGCTTGCGCACGGACGCAAGATGAGTTCGGTACCCCTCGTTCTTCGCGAGCGCCTCCAGCCGCGCCTGCGGCACGGCGCTGAGGAATTCCAGCGGATTATGCCCTGTTTCCCGCCACAGCTCCGGGTTGATCCGCCGGAACAGGTCGATGGCGTCTGTGTTCCATGTCCACCACAGATTGTGGGCCAGGGCTTCCAGAAAGCGCAATTCCTCCGGCATGGAGGGCGCGACGTTGAATAGTTGTATGCTCTTCATTAGATCCTGTTGTTATACCTTGCGCACGCTGTTGAGCGTCCCGTAGTCGTTGGCGATCCAGTTGGGGCAGTTCGGGTCCACGCACCACACGCCGTCGATCACGAACTTGTACTGGTGCTCGCCCGGGGGCAACATGACGGTCGTCGAGAACGTGCGCGACCCCGGCTTGGCCGTCAACCGCTTGCTGCCGACTTCCCAGTTGTTGAACGATCCCACCACGCAGACCGCGGCGCCCGGATCGGCGTCCACGGTGAATACGACCCGCTTCTTTCCTTTGACCGGCGATGTCTTCATAGACTTCCCCTGTTGTTCGTCATGCAAGTGGTACTACCTTACCCGTCGGACCTCAGAAGTGCAAGTCAAAACGACTTGTGCATTGGCCCGCGCCGGCTTGTCGGCATATCGTTACGAGGCTCTTGCAAAACCCTTCCGCGGCTCACCGCAGGTTCGCCCTCCATTCAAAAATACAGCGTAACTGGGTATCCCCTTTACTCTAGCGAGGCCGTACCTCTCAGACCGACGGGCTTTCGCGGCCATCGTTCTCGTCCTCGTCCTTCGTCCTTCGTCCGCGAAAACTCTGGTAAATCGAGGACGAGGACGAAGGACGAGGACGAGTAGGATAGTTGGTGGGGTACTTGCCCTGATCGATTCTGCTGGATAGGGGGTTCTTCAGCAGAATCTATTATAAGGGCTGAGCCTAGGAGGGCGTGTCATGGTTGACCGTGTTGTGCAGCTATTAAACTGTGCTTCCGGGTTTGTGGGGGGATTTTCTATTGATTAATCGCCC
>JAQBFL010000041.1:0-2767 GCA_032123415.1 bacterium
AAAGTCGAGAGCGGCGAGAAGACCGCCGTCGCGGGGATCAAGCCCTACGAGTTGATCACGCACGTAAACGGGGAGCCCGTCGAGTCGGTCGAGCAGTTCCAGGAGAAGATCAAGGGCCAAGCGGAGATCCGCCTCTCGGTGGAGCGAATGCGTCAAGGCCGAACGGTGAAGATCCGCCTGAATGCGGTCGAGAAGGAACAGAAGGACGGCGAATAGAACAAAGGTGTCAGGAACGTTTTATCGGGGTCGCGTCCGACCCCGCAAAGGTTCCTGGCGCCTGTTGCCTCACACCTGACACCTTTTGTCTCACCGCCGCCGTTTCTTGTGGCGCGACGCGCCGTTCCAGTGGCCTATGTCGAAGACGACGGCGACCACGACGATCGCCAACCAGCCGCCGCTGAGTTCGTGGTTGTTCCTCAACATCGCCGCCATGTACGCCAGGGTCGTGTACGGCATGAACAGGAAGCCGAGGACCGGCCACAGCCGGCTCTCGAAGGCGTTGGCGAACCAGTCGGTCAACAGCCAGGCGGCGAACATGACGATCCGCGGCAGCATCAGTGCGAGCACGACTATGACGCATCCCATGGGCGCCTCCTTCGTCCGCGAGTTGGTGGCCGAGCGGAAGTCGCCTGGGCGCCTTCGCACAGTCAATCGGTAACCGTTCACGGCTGTTTTGAGGCCGCGACGGCTTTTGGTCCGATAAGAACAGCGTGAGCGATGACTATGGCAACCTGTCGCGGCTCGAACTTGTGACGCTCGTCGAGGAGTTGCGGGCAGTTGTCAAACTGCAGGAACAGCAGATTGCCGAGTTGAGGCGAGAGGTGGCCGCTTTGCGGAAGAACTCGTCCAACTCGTCGAAGCCGCCGTCGAGCGACATCGTCAAGCCGCAGAACTCGGCGGAAGGCAAGCCGGGTAAGGGTAAGCAGGCGAAGCGCAAACGCGGCGGACAGCCGGGGCATCCCATGCACGACCGGCCGCCGTTCGGAGCCGATCAAGTCTCGGCGACGCAGGTTCACGAGTTGACCGTCTGTCCCGGTTGCGGAGGGCCGGTGGAATTGGCGGAGAGCGCGTCGCACGTGCTCCAGAAGGTGGAACTGATCGAGCAACTTCCCTGGGCCGTCACCGAGCACCGGGCCCATGCCTACTACTGTGCCCGGTGTCAGTGTGTGCACCATGCCCCGATACCGCCCGAGGTCGAGCGTGGCGGGATGCTCGGCCCGAAGCTGATGGCGTTGACAGCCTACATGAAAGGGGTGCTGCACGCTTCGTTCTCGACCATCCGCAAGTACTTTCGCGACGTGCTGCAACTACCGATCTCGCGCGGCCGGTTGGCCAAGGCGGTGCATCAAGTCTCTCAATCGCTGGAGTATGTCCACGACGAGCTTCGCGATCTGCTTCCTGGGCAGCCGACGCTGCGCATCGACGAGACCGGCCACAAGGACAACGGACGGCGGCACTGGACCTGGTGCTTCCGAGCCGAGTGGTTCACATGGTTCCACATAGACCCGACGCGCAGCAGCCAGGTGCTCTTCGACGTGTTGGGCCAGGAGTTTGAAGGGGTGCTCGGCTGCGACTACTTTTCGGCCTACCGCAAGTACATGCGCGAATGCGACGTGCTCGTGCAGTTCTGCCTGGCTCACCTGATTCGCGATCTGAAATACCTGACGACGCTGCCGGACGCCAAGACGGCCGCTTACGGGCGACGGCTGGTCAAGAAGCTGCGCCAACTGTTCCAACTGATCCACGAAGGCCAGCTTGCTTCAGGCGGGCCTCGGACTGCGCTGACGACCCGACTCCGCCAGGCCAGCGACAGGATCATACGCTCGGCCACGACGCGCGTGCCGCCGAGTCGGGAGGCGCAGGCGATCGCCAGGCGATTCGACAAACATGGCCAAGCCTACTTCCAGTTCATCACCACCCCCGGAATCGAGCCGACGAACAACTTGGCCGAACAGGCTCTGCGATTCGTGGTGATCGATCGGCACATCACGCAGGGCACACGCAGTGCGAAAGGCCAACGCTGGTGCGAACGCATCTGGACTGTTCTGGCAACCTGCGCTCAGCAAAGCCGCTCAGCCATGCAAGTCCTGATAGAAGCCACGACCGCCTGGGCACAAGGCCAACCCCCACCATCGCTCGTCCCCGACCCCGTTCCCGGGTAACGTAGCCGTGAACGGTTACCTGCTTGTCCCCTCCGTCGCTTCGTTACTTTGCCGCTTCTTCCCCCTCGCCCTACCTCTTTGTCGGGGGTCTGCCAACGGCCAAGCTCCGCGGGGCTGGCAGGCGAGACTCAGACAACCAACGGCACCGGTGCCAGCGTCGCCGACCCGCGTTACACTACCCTTGTCGGGAAACCAGCATCCGCGTGTCCCAGAGCTAGTGGTCGTCGCCGTATATCGTGTAACGTAACGCGTGCTCATTTTCTCGCGTGTTCTTAGGGACGGTCGCAATCGAGAGCCAATAACATCGGCACTTGAGGCCATTATTGGGCTCGGCATAAGTCGCAGACTGTTAGGCGGAGTACACTAGAGTATCGCATCCAAGAGCGCGCGTGCGGCGCGTTTGTCGGCTATTCGGCCTCTTACCGCCGAGTCGAGATCGGTCATGGCGGACGGGGGGACGGCCGAGCCTACACACGACGGGCAGCCGTCTTCGCAGGCGCAGTCGCGGACGACGTCGGCGATCATTCGTAAGATGTCGTCGAACTGCTCCATACACCGAGCGGCATAGCCCATCCCACCGGGGTAGCGGTCGTGGAGGAACAGAG
>JAQBFL010000042.1:0-6040 GCA_032123415.1 bacterium
GGAGTAGTTCCATTCGGCCCAGCCGCGGACCGCGTTGGGCCGCTGAATCCCGATGGAGAGGGCGGCCAGCGTCAAGGACGCCACGGCCAGCCAAACATGGCGGCGGCCCACCAGCAGCAGCCCCAGCCCGCCCGCGCCGAGCGCGGTGAGCCCGAAAAGCATGAATGGCCACAGGCGGACATTGACAAAGACAGGCGAGACGGCGAACCCGTGGAAGAAAAGCAGTGCGGCGGCGCCGGCCAGACCGCCGGCCAGGAGCACGAAGCGCGCGCCGCCTTTCGCGCGGCACCGCGCCAGAGCCGCCACGGCGAAAGGAATCAGCGCCCACGCATAGGGCGGCAGCGAGCGCCAGGGGCTGACCGGCCAATTCTCCCCGAAGTCCACCGCGTAGGCGTTCTTGGCGACGAGCGGGACCAGCCACCAGGCCATCAAGGTCGTCCCCAGCGCGCCCTCGGCAGCCAGCACCGCGACGGCCCTGCGGAAGCCGGCCCGCGGCTTGAGCAGCGGGATCGCCGCCATCAGCAGGGCCGCCATGACCGACGTAAAGAAGTGCGATGCGATCAACGCGGCCACCAGCAACGCCGTGCGAAAGCGGAAACGTCCCTCGTCGGCATCCCGCGCGGCGCTTCCCAGCAACCACAGCATGAGTGCGAAGCTGAGGCTGTTCGAGATCATGCCCGCCAGCGTGCTGTAGATGTTGGCGCCCCACATGGTGTTCGAGCGATCGAACAGGAACGGGATTGTCGCCACGGCCATGAGCAGGGGGCCCGGCTCGGGCAGCCGCAGCCGCCGCGAGAAGGTCCAAGCCGCGGCGGGCAACAGGAAGATGCCGAGAACCGTGACGAGCTTGAACGCGACGTTGAACGGCAGCGCCAGATCGAGTAGCGCGATCAGGATGTAGGGCAACGGGAAATAAAACTGGAATGCCGGAAATCCGCACCACCAGCCTTGCGCCCAGGACACGATCCGCCCGTGACCGAAGAGCGTCCGGGAGAGGTGGCCGGCAAGGTAATGGTGCGCCACGGTGTCGCCGCCCGCGGTCGTGGTGTCCAGAAACAGGAGGTGGGGCGGCAAGTGATCCGCGAGGAACCAGACGAGGGCCGCGAACACGGCGGCTGTCAGCAGGGCGCCGGAGTCGGGCGCTGAGCCGCCCGGTTGGGGCCGGCGCTGCAGCGCGAGAAACGCAACGAGCAGTGCGAGCGCCGCGGCGCCAACCGCGGCGGGCCGGCGCTGCAGAAGGTTGACGTGGGCCGGGACGCGCAGCCGCGCCCAGTCCACCCGGGCGTGGCGGACGCCGTCCGCTTCGTATTCGGAAAGCAGCGCCACGCGGTAGGCGCTGCCGGGGCGGGCGTAGGCGTTCGCCACCTCGAACGCCGCGTCGGACGATTGCCCCGCTTCGAGCCGGATGAGGCGGTGCTCGTCGACGCCGCCGAACGGGTCGGGCGTCACAAAGCGCACGGAGACGTTCAGCGGCTCCGCCGCGGAGGAGGCAAGCGTCATCGCGATGCGGGCCCTGCCGCGCAAGTCGGCGGGCGCTTTGACGGTGGTCGTCACGGGCGGCGGGTACGGAAGCTCGCCCCGCGCAAGCTCGGCGGCGGCAAGGATCGACGACGGATATCCCGCGGCGTCGTTGAAGCGCACGCGCACCAGCGCGACGCAGGCCCCGGCTTCGTCGGACAAGGCGCCGAGATGGATCCGGTTGGTGCTTCCGGCGCCCGACGCGATGACGACGGGGTCCGTCTCGTCCGTCCATCCCCCGGCGAAGCTGGCCGAGACGCGGACGTCATGCGCGGCTTCGCGGCCCGTGTTGCGCAGCTCGACGCTCAGTTCGGCGTGGCCCTGCTCGACGGTCAGAGTCTGCCAGGTTCGCAGGATGATCGTGTCGGCCCGTGCCGGCGCCGCCCACGCCCAGAGCGCAGCGGCCATGATGCAAGCGAACTCGCGAGCCGCGCGCTTCATGCGGCGGGTTCGCCTGTCGACAAGCGTTTCAGGTGCATGCGCGGAAATCTACTTCACCCGCCACGGGGAGACAAGCCCGATTCCGGGTAGGGCTGGGCCTTGCGGACCAGCCCCCCCCCCACAGTCCCGGACGAGCCGGTTTCCGGAATCCGGTTCCTCGGGTGACGGTTTCGCTTACCCGAAGAGGTACAAGCGTTTTGACGAGCATAATCCCCCGCACGTCCATGCCGAAGTATCGGGGGCAGAAGGCGGTCTTCGATCCGAACGGCGACGTGACGCGTGGCGGTCGCGGAACCGATTGGGGTTGCCAACGGGCGGGCGGTTCCGTATCTTGTGCCTGCGAGACGCGGTTACACAGAATCCACGCCGTTGGCGAGACGGAAGCTCCGGGTGGGCGGCCCTTGGGGGCGACGGGAGCGGAGCGGACAGCGACAGACAAGCAGCCAGGGGGTTACACCATGCCGAAGTTGAGCGATATCGACAAAGTCATGATCATCGGATCGGGGCCCATCGTCATCGGACAGGCCTGTGAATTCGACTATTCCGGGACGCAGGCGTGCAAGGCGCTTCGCGCGCTGGGCTACAAGATCGTGCTCGTCAACTCGAACCCTGCCACCATCATGACCGACCCCGGGATGGCCGACCGCACGTACATCGAGCCGCTCAACCTGCGGTACATGGAACGGATTATCGCCCGCGAACGGCCGGACGCGATTCTGCCCAACTTGGGCGGTCAGACGGGGCTGAATCTGACCTCGGAGCTGCACAAGGCCGGTGTGCTCGCGAAGTACGGGGTGCGCGTGATCGGGGTGCAGGTGGATGCCATCGAGCGGGGCGAGGACCGCACCGCATTCAAGGAAACGATGAACGGGCTCGGCATCGAGATGCCGCGCAGCGAGTCGGTCTACACGGTCGAGGACGCCGAGCGCGTGGCGGCGTGGCTCGGCTACCCCGTGGTCATCCGCCCGGCCTACACAATGGGCGGCACGGGCGGCGGGCTGGTCTACAATGTCGAGGAGCTGCGCGTGGTGGCGGCCCGCGGGATCGCGGTCAGCATCGTGGGGCAGATTCTGGTCGAGGAGTCCGTGCTGGGGTGGGAGGAACTCGAGCTCGAAGTCGTGCGAGACCGCGACGACCGCATGGTGACGGTCTGTTTCATCGAGAACGTCGACGCCATGGGCGTGCACACGGGGGATTCTTTCTGCGTGGCCCCGATGCTTACGATCGCGCCGGAGCTGCAGCGGCGGCTGCAGGACTACTCCTACGCCATCGTGGAGGCCATCGGGGTCATCGGCGGCACGAACGTGCAGTTCGCGCACGATCCGAAGACGGGGCGGGTGGTGGTGATCGAGATCAACCCGCGCACGTCGCGTTCGTCTGCGCTGGCATCCAAGGCCACGGGCTTCCCCATCGCCCTCGTGTCGTCCAAGCTGGCCGGCGGGATGACGCTGGCCGAGATGCCGTACTGGCGCGAGGGGTCGCTGGACAAGTACACGCCCTCGGGCGACTATGTGGTAGTCAAATTCCCGCGCTGGGCGTTCGAGAAGTTCCGCGGCGTGCAGGACAAGCTGGGCACGCAGATGCGCGCCGTGGGCGAAGTAATGAGCATCGGCAAGACGTACAAGGAGGCGCTGCAGAAGTCCATCCGTTCGCTGGAAAGCGGTCGTTACGGCCTGGGCTTCGCGAAGAACTTCAACGAGCTTTCGCTGGAAGACCTGCTTGTGCGGCTCAACGAAGCCACGAGCGAGAGGCAGTTCCTGATGTACGAGGCGCTGCGCAAGGGCGCCACAGTCGAGGACCTGCGCGCGCGCACGCACATCAAGGCCTGGTTCATCGAACAGATGCGCGAACTGGTCATTCTGGAAGAGGAGATGCTCGCGCACAAGGGCCGCGAGCTGCCCGCCGACCTGTTGCGGCGCGCCAAGCGTGACGGGTTCGCGGACCGCTACCTGGCCAAGCTGCTCGGCGCGACCGAGAAGTCCATTCGCGAGCGCCGCACGGCGCTGGGCATCGTCGAGGGGTGGCATGCGGTGCCGGTGAGCGGCGTCGAAAACGCGGCCTATTACTACTCGACCTACACCGCGCCGGATGCGATCGGGGCTTCGACCAACCCGAAGAAGGTCATGATTCTCGGCGGCGGTCCGAACCGCATCGGACAGGGCATCGAGTTCGATTACTGCTGCGTGCATGCCGCCTTCGCCCTGCGCGACATGGGGTATGAGACCGTCATGGTGAACTGCAACCCCGAGACGGTCTCGACGGATTACGACACGTCGAACAAGCTCTACTTCGAGCCACTGACGGTGGAGGACGTTCTGCAGATATACCGCAAGGAGAATCCGATGGGCGTCATCTGCCAGTTCGGCGGCCAGACGCCCCTGAACATCGCGCGCGAGCTGGAGGAGGCGGGGGTGCGCATCCTCGGCACCACGCCGGAGACGATCGACCTGGCGGAGGACCGGGACCGGTTCCGCCGGATCATGGAGCAGATGGGCATCCCCATGGCCGAAAGCGGCATGGCCACCACGATGGGCGAAGCGCTCGATTGCGCCCGCCGCATCGGCTATCCGCTCATGGTGCGGCCGTCGTACGTGCTGGGCGGCCGCGGTATGGAGATCGTCTATGACGAGCAGATGCTCCACGGCTACATGGCCGCCGCGGTGGACGTGACGCCGGACCGGCCGATCCTGATCGATCGCTACCTCGCCAACGCGACGGAGGCCGAGGCGGACGCGATCTCCGACGGCACGGACGCCTTCGTGCCGGCGATCATGGAGCACATCGAGCAGGCGGGCATCCACTCGGGCGACTCGGCCTGTGTGATCCCCCCCATCTCGATCCCCCGGAAGCACCTGGACACGATTGCCGAAACGACCCGCCGCATTGCGATCGAGTTCAAAGTCGTGGGCCTCATGAACATGCAGTACGCGATCTGCGAGGACAAGGTGTACGTGCTGGAGGCCAATCCTCGCGCCTCGCGCACTGTCCCCATCGTCTCCAAGGTCTGCGGGCTTTCCATGGCGCGCTGGGCCACGGAGATCATGCTTGGCAAGCGGCTCAAGGAATTTGACCTGCGGCCGCTCCGGTTCTCGCATTTCGGGGTGAAGGAATCGGTCTTTCCGTTCCCCATGTTCCCCGAGGTCGACCCGGTGCTCGGCCCCGAGATGCGTTCGACGGGCGAGGTCATGGGGCTGGCCGACAGCTTTGGTCTGGCGTTCTTCAAGGCCCAGGACGCGGCTAAGTCGACCCTGCCGATGGAAGGAACGGTGCTCCTGACGATTTGCGAGCGCGACCGCGGCCCGAAGGTGGTCGAGGCGGCCAGGCGGTTCGCTTCGATGGGCTTCCGCATCCTGGCGACGGGCGGCACCCACGCCTTCCTGGCGGAGCACGGGGTTGACGCCGTGGCGGTGCTCAAGCTGCATGAAGGCCGCCCGAACATTCTGGATGCCGTCAAGAACGGCGAGATCCAGCTTGTCGTTAATACACCGGCAGGCAAGTTCAGCGTGACGGACGACTCCTACATCCGCAAGGCCGCCATCCGGCACCGGATTCCCTACATCACGACCGTCGCGGCGTATCTCGCGGCGTCGGAAGGCATTGCCGCGCGCCGGCAGGGCGACGCCGACGTGCGGTCGCTTCAGGAGTACCACGAACGGACGACGGTCGCGGGGCCGGCTACGGGCGCGGCCTGACGCCCTGCCGATCGCGGGTTTGGCGTACCGAGCCGGTTGTCGTCGCCAGCCCGCGCCCGCCAGGCGCGGGCTACGGGCGCGCGCTGAGGAAGATCCGGTTGACGATGGCGGGCGCCTGCGCCGTCACGTTCCGCAGGTGGAGGAACGGTTGGCCAAAGGCAAGTCGGCACGCGGGCACGAAGCTCGGGGCAGGGTTGCGCTCACCAGTCGATCTGCAACCCGTCCCATGAGACGTGGATGCGCTCGGGCAGGGCGGCGGAAAGCACGGCGTGGTCGATGTCGTGCGTCATGTGCGTGAGGTAGGAACGGCCGGCGCCGATGCGGCGCAGGTAGGTCAGGGATTCTTCGACCGTCAGGTGTGTGCTGTGCGGCAGGTGACGCAGGGCATC
>JAQBFL010000043.1:0-5179 GCA_032123415.1 bacterium
CGCTCGAGGACGGCGTCGAGAGACGGCATGAAGGCACGAGCGAGGCCGCACAGGAGTCGCCCCCGTCGGCGCCGGTGATTGCGGACGCGGACATGGCCGCGCTGGCGGGCATGGCCCGATACCATTCCGGCGAGTACGAGCAGGCGACGCTGGATCTGCAAGCCGCCTTAACGGCGGGCACTCGGTATGCGTCGCGCGCGCTCTACTACCTGGGGTTGTGCTTCCGCCACAAGAAGCAATACGATATGGCGATGCAGCAGCTCGAAACGGCCGCGAAGGAGCTGACGCGGATGGACAACCTGAAGAAGGACATTGTCTACGCGCAGGGCGAAGTGGCCGAAGCCATGGGCAACAGCGCGGCTGCCGCGGGCTTTTTCAAGCAGATCTACCAGGTCGACATCCGCTACCGCGACGTGGCCGAGAAGATCGAGAAGGTCTACAGCAAGGGGTGAGCTTCACTCCTCGTCTTTGGTGGCGGCAGGGGGCGCCGGCAGGACCGGCGGCTTGGGGAAGATGCCCGCGATGGCGTCGGTCACGATCTGGCGCGTATCGAGAGGGAAGTCGCCGCGGACCATCCATTTGAGGAAGTTGGGGTCATCCGTGGCCAGGCGCCGGAGGGGGGCCCCCTTGTTCTTGCCGAAGTTGACGACCGCCTCGCCGTTGCGCCATGCCAGGCGTCCGGCCCGATCGACCCATTCGGGCTTCTTGGGGTCGCAGTACTCGTGCAGGGCCGGCACATCGTGGGGCAGATCCGCATAGCGCTGGAACTGCCCTTCCAGCACGCGGATCGTGGCGTCAACGTCCGCCGCCGCGCCGTGCGCGTCGAGGTGCAACTCGCCGCAGTAGAATGCCAGGGCGGCCGTCAGGTCGCGGGGTTCGCGGCGGTGGTAGATGCGCTGGGCGTCGACGATGCGCCGGTTGTTCAGATCGAGGGGTGTCCCCACGCGCTGGAACTCTTCCGCCAGCATGGGAATGTCGAACCTCAGAATGTTATAGCCCGCCAGGTCGCAGCCTTCGAGGAAGCCGCGGATATCGGCGGCCACCGCGGCGAAGGTCGGGGCGTTCGCCACGTCGGCGTCGCCGATGCCGTGGATGCGCGTGGACTCGGGTGGGATCGGCATGCCCGGGTTGATCCTGTAGGCGCGCAACTCGCGGCCGCCTTGCGGAGTGAACTTGACGATGGCGAGGTCGATGATCCGGTCGGCTCGCGGGGACGTGCCTGTCGACTCGATGTCGAAGACGGCCATGGGTCTGTCGAGGATCCAGGACGGCGAGGACGGTCTGCGATCGTGCTTGGTCATGAAGGCAATACCCGGGCGTAAGTCAGCCGGTTCACTCCTGCCTGTCGGGCAGCTTACGATAGAGTGTCGCCAGGCTGATTTGGAGCGCCTTGGCCGCGCGCTCTTTGTCGCCGCCGGTGAATTGAAGTATCTGCTTCAGGTACTCCGTCTCCTTCTCGCGGAGAAACGCCTTCAGCGACTTGCATCGCGACTCATCGAGAGCGATGGCGGACGTTCCGTCCTCTGACCGGGGGCGGTCGGCGCGCGTGACAGGCGCGGCGGCCACCTTGGGGGGGAGCACGTCCAGTGTGATGCGGTTCTCGCGGGCGAACGTCATGGCGTGCTTGACGGCGTTCTCGAGCTCGCGCACGTTGCCCGGCCATGGGTAGCTCTCCAGAACGGCCGCGGCCTCCGGATCGAGCTTTGGCGGTTGTTGCGGCTGAGGCGTCTCTTTGCGTAGCACGTGGTACACCAGCGGGAGAATGTCCTCGCGCCGGTCGCGCAGGGGTTTGATCTCGATGGGGATGACGCTGATCCGGTAGTAGAGATCCTCGCGGAAGTTCCCGGACTTGATGAGGGTCTCCAGTGGCGTATTGGTTGCGGCCAGCATCCGGACGTCCACCGGAACGTTTTTGTTGCTGCCGACGCGGCGGACTTCCTTCTCCTGCAGCACGCACAGCAGCTTGCCCTGGATGCTCAGGGGCATCGACCCGATTTCGTCCAGGAAGATAGTCCCCCCGCTGGCGGCCTCGAAGAGACCCTGCTTGTCCACGGTGGCGCCGGTGAAGGATCCTTTCGCGTGACCGAACATCTCGGATTCCAGCAAGGGCTCCGGCAGCGCGGCGCAGTTGATGGCGAGGAACACCTTGTCTTTGCGGCGACTGTAAGCGTGCACGGCTTTGGCCACCAACTCCTTGCCGGTGCCGCTCTCGCCATAGATCATGATCGTTGTGTCCGTCGGTCCGACGCGGCGGATCATGTCGCAGACATGCTGCATGGCCGGGCTTTCCGCCACGATGTTCTCGAGATGGTAGCGCGTTCCGAGTTGCGCCTTGAGGTCGGCGTTCTCGTTGATGGCCTTGTTGTACTCGATGGCCCGCTGCACGGTGATCAGCAGTTCGTCGACCTTGAACGGCTTCGTCACGTAGTCGAAGGCGCCGAGTTTCAGGGCGTCGATCGCGGTTTCGACCGACCCGTAGGCCGTCAGCATGATGACAGCCATGCCGGGCTTCTCGTCGTGGAACTGGCGCAGCAGTTCCATGCCGTTGACGGGGGACATGCGAATATCCGAGACCATGAGGTCGAAGACCTCGCGGGAAAGATGTTCTCTCGCTTCGACGCCCCCGGACGCTGTCGTGACCTCGTAACCCTCTGCCTTGAGCAGAGTGCTGAGCACGCTGAGAATGCTGGGTTCGTCATCGACAAGCAGTACTTTGGCCAAGGCAATCTCCTCCGCGGCAACACACCGCGCGACAGACATCAAACACGGTCAGACCGCGACAGTATCCCAAACACGGTCAGACAGTGACGGCATCCTCAATGTCCCCAAAGTATAGGCTCCGCCATGGCCATGTGTAAAGGCGGATTTCTCATTTTTTAGATTTTTTTGACTACCTGGAACCTGGAATCGGAAATGTTCGTGAACGCTGACCGCAAACCGGAACGTCTGCCGGCCGTGCCGGTCAACCATGCGCGAATGGCGTTGGGGGGGAGGCGGGGTGGGGGCACGGGGGTCGAGAACCAGAACCGCGCGTCTTCTTCCAGCCCGACGCCGTGCATGAAGTTGTAGGCCGCCTTGTGGAGGGCGCCCCCCATGGCTTCCGGGTCGGCGTCGGAGTCGTCGCGGAAGGGAATCTCGTTTTCTCCGAAGCGCGGGGGCCGGCGGCGGGGGATGCGCACGCCGAATGCGCCGGGGTCGCGGTAGACCGCGCTATGCACGGTGAGCGCGAACCGGTGCCAGTACGCCGACTGGAGGCAATCCGCGGCAAAGAGCTGCCGCACGGCCTCCACGGCGTCGACGGTCTGCTGTGTCGACTGGCCGGGAAAACCGTACATCAGGTAAGCATGCACCAGGATGCCCGCCGAACTCAGCGCGTGCATCGCCCGCGCGGCGGACGGTAACGTGACGCCCTTGTGCATCGTCTTCAGCAGATCTCCCTCGGCGCACTCGAGTCCGCCGGTCACCGCGATGCACCCGGAGCGGGCCATGCATCGCGCCAGGTCCGGCGTGAAGGCGCGGTCGAAGCGGACGTTCGTCCACCAGCGGATGCGCAGTCGATCCGAGATCAGCCGTTCGGCCAGGGCCTTGAGCAACGCGGGGGGCGCGGCTTCGTCGACGAAGTGGAATCCGCGCAGGCCCGTGGACTCGATCATGCGGCGAATCCACGCGACGACGACATCGGCGCTGGCGGGGTCGTAGCGTCCGATGTAGTCCAGGGCGGTGTCGCAGAACGCGCAACGGCGCCAGTAGCACCCGTGCGCGAGTTGCAGCTTGAGCCACTTCTGCTCGGTCCACAGCCTGTTCATCGGGTTCGGCGTTTCGACCACGCGGCAGTAGCGTTCAAGCGGCAGCCCCTCGTAGGATGGCGCGGGCCGGTCGCGGTGCCGCAGCGGCGGCCCGCCGGCGTCGGTCAGAACCACGCGGCCGCCCTCGAGCCGGCGCGTGCGGATGAGCGCCTCGCGCGGGGCGCGACCGGAGAGATGCTCGACCAGGCGCAGCAGCGGCAGCTCGCCGTCGTCGTAGATCACGTAGTCGACGGCATCGAAGAAGCGGGGCTCGTTCATCGCTCGAAGCTCGGTATTGACGAAGCCGCCGCCGAGGGCGATGCGCACGTGCGGAGCGCGGGCGCGGATACATCGGGCGGCGCGCAGCGCGCCGTAGAGGTTGCCGGGGAAAGGCACCGTCAGGCCCACCAGGTCGGGGCGCTCGCGCTCGAGGGTGGTTTCGACAATCTCGGCGATCGTCCGGTCTATGAGATTGGGCGGCTTGCGCAACGCCCGGTCCAGGGCGGCAAACGACGGAGCCGTGGCCGTGAGACGTTCGGCATAGCGCGAGAGCCCGAAGCGCGGATCGACGCCTTCGCGCACCACGTCGGCGAGATCGTCCAGGTACAGGCTGGCCAGGAGCAACGGATAGAGATCGGGGTCCGAGCGCTTCGGGTCCAGCCCGACGGCGCGCAGGTCGCGCAGCACGGTGAAACGTGGACCGTGCGGCAACCAGCGTCCCGCGGCGATGCGGGCGGCCAGATCTGGCGCGCGGCCCTGCAGGAAGGCGATCACGTCGTCGACGGTGCGAAGATAGCGCTCCGCCCGGATGAGGAAGGAGCGGACGCAGGCGGAGGGGTGCCGCGCGGTGCGGGAGGGATCGCGGCGGGACCGCGGACGCAGTGCGGCGAGTACGTCCTCAAGTCCGCGGCGCGAGAAAACCCGCAGCGCCAGCTCGAGCGACCAGTCGGCCTGAACGGCGTGGACGCCGCGGGATCTCAGAAAGGCTGTGAGCGCCGGCGTCGCGGCGTAAGGGGCGTTAAACTGGACCATTGGCGGCGTGACGAGGAGGACGCGGATGGATGGGGGCGCGCCGCGGGCGGACGCCATGTTTCGCAACGATCTGGTCATGCGCAAACGTTGTCATGCCCGGCGGCGGATGTCCACAGGAAAGGGCAGGTCCGGTTATTGCGGACGGCTCGCGGGGACGCGCGCCCTCCATGGGTCTCTCGACCGAGCGGCTGGCGATGTCCAATTCCCGAACGGCCGCCTAGCGCATCCGCGTGTTGTGCCTGGACTCGAACGCCGAGATCGCTTCGGCATGTTCAAGCGTCAGCGCGATCTCGTCGAGACCGTGCATCAGATGCGACTTGACCGTGGCATCGAGGTCGAAATGAAACGCCACCTCCTCGCCC
>JAQBFL010000044.1:0-3185 GCA_032123415.1 bacterium
CTGGCCTCCGAACTGGGCGTGCAGGAGAAACCGACCGGCCGGCAGGCCGATGCGGACGGCGAAGTGGAGAAGGACGCCGAAGATGAGGAAGAACCGACCCGGCCGGAGGACTATCAGAAACGCCAGATCGAACAGTTCCTCGTACTGGTGTCGGACGAAACGGTGACGAACATCCTGGCCGAGATCGTGGACGGAAAGCGGGACGCCATCGATCCGTCCGGATTGCTCAGCCGTCGGTTGTCTCAGGGCGACGCTCAGGAAACGCTCTCGGCCCTACTTTCCGCCTCGCTGCGGGCAACCAACGAAACCACCCGGATGATGCTCGTCGGATACTCCATGCACATCCGCATGCGGTCGCAACGTCAGTTCGTCGACCCGTTCGCCGAAACCGCGCCGCAGGAAGAGATCAAGTTCGACCTTGCACGAAACAAGGACCAGTGGGTTGAATTGTTGAAGGACAACCGGTATGTCGCCCAGGGTTCGGCCGCATCCACGGTGGCGGAAACGGCGGCTGTCGCGATCGAACACTTATACGCGGAGGAGAAGGAGGCGGAAGCCGTCGAGGAAATGGCATTCCTCGAGGATGATGAGGAATCGTCGGAAGACGTCATGGAGTCTGACCAAGCCATGCAGTATGACTACATGATGGCGTATATGCGCAATCCTTCCGCCAACCTGCTGATGTACTCCGCCGGACGCCGGGGCCGGGAGCTTATTGTGAGCCGCGCTCGGGCCCGCCTGGAAGGCGGTTCCATTCCGACCTATCCCAACGGAAGGCTCGCGCCGGAACGTAAATCGGAGTTGCTGAAGCAACTGGAGGAATCGAAGACACTGCCCGCGGATCTCTCCAAACTTTCATTGAACGACTTGATCTGGCTTGGTGGCGCCCTCGCGCGCCAGACGAACCTCAATGCACGGTTGGCGCCGCATGCTCTGCGCATCATGGAGTTCTCGGCCCCGCCAACTGATGCGGAAGCTCAGAAGCTGGCCGCGAAGTGGATGGATGGCACGCTCAACCGGTCCCTTGTGGAAGACCTGGTCGCTTACGCCACGGAGCGTCTGAAAGCGGGCGATGCGACGCTGATCACCGTCTATCGTCAGCCGGCCTTCGACGGAACCGCCGTGCGTATCGAACCGGTCGCAGCTGCGCTGCGCGGTTCGATGAGCCAATTCCTGCCCTATCTCGCCGCAACCGCGGGCGCTGACAAGGCCGCCGTCCTGGCGAGCTTCGAGAGAGTTAACGCCGTCTGGCCCCTGGAGGCCACGCCCGACCCGAAGACGGACACCGCGGGAGAGTCGGAAGTGGACATGCTTCTCGCCGAGGCAGTACGCGAAGCGTCTGCCGGATTGGGCAAGTCGGGCGAGAAACAGCGGGAACGTTTCTGGAAAGCGATCGATGAACTGCCCGGCGGTCACGCCGCTTCCGGCCGAACAATCTTTCTGATGGGAATGAAATCCGGCACTTTCACGAAGAAAGAGCTGCGGCAGTACGGCGAATACCGGTAGAGCGTCGGATGACGATGAGGGAACATCGACAGGAGGGGATCGCGAGATGAGCGTAACAGCGGCCACGTGGGAAAACGCGCGCGAACGGGTGGCGGCGTTTCAGAAGGAAATCGGAAAGGTCATCGTGGGGCAACACGCCATTGTGGAGCAGTTGCTCGTCGCCCTGCTCTGCCGCGGCCACGTCCTGATCGTCGGCGTGCCCGGACTGGCGAAAACCCTGCTTGTCAGCACGCTGGGCCACGTGCTGGGGTTGGGGTTCCGGCGGATCCAGTTCACCCCCGACCTGATGCCCACGGACATCCTCGGCAGCGAAATCCTGCAGGATTCCGGCGGCGGCCGGCGGCAATTCGAGTTCGTGCCCGGCCCGGTCTTCACCAACCTGATCCTGGCCGACGAAATCAACCGCACTCCGCCCAAGACCCAGGCCGCCCTGCTCGAGGCTATGCAGGAGAAGCAAGTCACCGTCGCGGGCCGGACCATGCCGCTGAAGGAGCCGTTCATCGTCTTCGCGACACAGAACCCCATCGAGCACGAAGGCACCTATCCCCTGCCCGAGGCGCAGTTGGACCGATTCCTTTTCAACCTCGTGATTCGATACCCCTCGCCCGATGAAGAGCGGGAGATTGTGAAGCAGACCGTCGGCTTCGATCAACCGCAGGCCTCGCGGGTGCTGGATGAGAAATCCATCGTTGAACTGCAACGCCTCGCGGTGGAGGTTCCGATGCCCGACCACGTGCTGGACTACGCGCTGCGGCTCGTGCAGGCCTCGCGCCCGAGCGAGGGCGGCGCGGACGATTACATCAAGCGCTACGTCGCCTGGGGCGCCGGGCCGCGCGCCTCGCAGAACTTCGTCCGCTCCGCGCGCGCGCTGGCCATGCTGCGGGGCCATCCCGCCGCCTCGGTCCAGGAAATCCGCAACCTGGCGGCGCCGGTGCTGCGGCACCGGATCATCCCGAACTACAACGCCACCGGCGAAGGCATCTCCTCGGAGGCCATCGTCGAGCACCTGCTCGAAACAACGCCGATGCAGTGAGGCAAGGATTCCGACATGGCTGGTGTGTGGTGAGTCATCTCTATCTGCAGCCCGAGGATATCCGCAAGCTCGACACCTTCGAGTTCGCGCCCCGCTGTGTCGTCGAAGGGTGGCTTTCCGGTCGCCACCGATCCTCGGTCGTCGGTTCGTCCACCGAGTTCCGGGACTACCGGCCCTACTCTCCCGGTGACGACCTGCGACAGGTGGACTGGCGCGTTTTCGCGCGTACGGACCGCTATTACCTGCGCACGCACAACCAGGAGACGAACACCTCCTGCCACATCCTGCTCGACAGCAGCGCCTCCATGGGCTTCGGCGACCCGGACAAACTCGCCTACGCCTCGTTTTTCGCCGCGGCCGTGTCCTATCTCGTCACCCGCAACGGCGACGCCGTTTCGCTTCTCACCTTCGACGAAACCTTGCGGAGGTACTTCCCGTCCGGCACAACCACGTCGCACCTTCAGAACATCCTGCACGCGCTGGAGGCCAACCGGCCCGGCCGCGCCACGTCCGTCGCCGCGGCCTTGCGCAAGGCCGCGCCGCTGATCTCCGGCCGCGGCACGCGGATCGTGCTGTCCGACTTCGTCGATGCGGTGGATTCGATCTTCGAAGCGCTGAATACGTTCCTCCACCGGCGTTTCGACAT
>JAQBFL010000045.1:0-3268 GCA_032123415.1 bacterium
GCACGCCTTCGTCGGGGAGCAGTTCATAGGTCAGGGGGCGGCGCACGGCGCCGTCGATCGTCACGGTGATCTTCCGCGGCGGCACGAACACGGTGTCGCCTTCGCGCAACACGACATCGCCCTGGCGCGAGCCCGTCAGCAGGTAGTCGTAGAGGTCGAGGGAGCCGACGGTCTCGTCGCCGCGCATCACGCGCACGTCGCGAAGGGAGCCCGCGGCCGAGGGACCGCCCGCGGCATGCAGGGCCGTGAACACCGTGGCCACGCTGCTCATGTCATAGGCGCCGGGTTTGGCCGCCTCGCCGACCACGAACACGCGGATGGCGCGCAGCCGTCCCAGGTTCACCTCGACGAAGGTATCGCCGCCGCTGCCGTCGGCCTTGATGCCCGAATAGCTGCGGCTCAGGGCCTCGCGCACCGCGCCGCTGACCTGGTCGAGGGTGCGGCCGGCGCAGGCCACGCGGCCGGCCTTGGGCAGGATGATCGAACCGTCGCGCTCGACGAGGCGTTCGTGTCGGAACTCCACCTCGCCCCACCCATCCACGACGACCTGGTCGCCGGGGCCTAGCATGTAGTCGCGGGGGACGGGGCCGAAGCCGGCCGGAGCGAACATGGCCGGGTCGCCGGTGAAGAAGTCGGCGCCGAAGAAGGCCGGCGGCAGGCGCTCCTCGGCCACGGCGCTGTCGACGGCCGCCTGCTTCATGGCCTCGATCTCGGCGGCGAAGGGGAGCACGACCTGGGGCGCGGCGTAGGCGTCGGGAAGCGTGGTGCGGCCGGGTTCCTGGAGGGCGTCTTCGGCCGGTGCGCCGCCCTGGGCGCGGTAGCGGCGCAGCAGCTCCTCCTGCGACATGCCGCTCTGGCGGGCGGCCTGCTCGAGGAGTTCGGGGGTCATTTCCTGGGCGCCGGCGGGTTGCGGCGCGAGGATGAGCAGGACGGCCAGCGTCGAGGCCACGGCCGCGGCCGCAAGGGCGCCCCGGATCGGGACGCGGATGGTCGGGATTCCATTCCACATGGTCGTCGGTCCCCCTGAAGGGTGCAAAAGAGAGCGGCGGCGCCTCCGTGATGCCGTCGTCTGCAGGAGGATAGCATCTGGGGTTGGGGGGGCAAGGGGTTTGTCGGGGGCTCCGCCTTGACGAACACGCCCCCCACCCCCTAATGTCCCGTCCGGAGACGATGCGCCCCCCGCCGACACCCCATTCCGGGAGCCCTGATGTTCGATACCGTCCTGCATGCCCTCGCAACCGCGGCGGCCAGTCTGGTCTGTGTCCCGGTCGTGATCCGGGCCCTGGCCGGCTCGCAGGTACTCGACATCCCCAACGAACGCAGCAGCCACACACGACCGGTGCCGCGGGGCGGCGGCATCGGCATGCTCGTGCCTTGGGCGGCGGGCATGATCATCCTCTGGGCCGCCGGCGGCCTACCCTTCAGCGGTTTCCCGCTCGCCCTTGCGGTGGGCGTGTTCGGGCTGGCCGTCATCGGATTCGCCGACGATGTGCACGACCTGAAGCCCCTGTTCCGTCTTCTGCTCGAAGGCGCCCTGGTGGCCGCCTGCCTGGCTTTGTCTGGACTGCGGGTCGAGGTTCTTTCCGTGCCGGGGTTCGAAGTGACGCTCGGCATGGCGGGCTGGCTGGCGGCATGGCTCTTCGTCGTGGGCTTCACCAACATGTTCAACTTCATGGACGGCATCAACGGTATCGCCGGATTCCAGACGTTGATCGGAGCCGGCGGACTCGCCCTGATGGCCGCCCATCTGGGCGACCCGGTGCTGGCTCTGCCCATGGCCCTGCTCGCCGGCGGTGCCGTGGGGTTCCTGCGCTACAACTTCCCCCGTGCAAGCGTGTTCATGGGCGACGTGGGGAGTCTGCCCATCGGGTTCGCGCTGTCCATGGCCGTGCTCCGCACTCACACCGGCGGCGGCGCCTCTTCCGGACTGCCCTTGTGGCTGCCCGTGCTGTTCATCTTGCCGTTCCTGTTCGACGCCACCTACACCCTGGTCAACCGCGCCCTGAAGGGACGCAACCCGTTCCACGCCCATCGGAGCCACGTGTACCAGCGGTTGACGGTGTCGGGGTGGGCCCACGTGCGCGTGACGATCATCTACGCCGTGTTCATGGCGATGTGCGCCGCCGGAGCGTTCGCCGCCCATGCCTGGCCTGACTGGGGTTTCGAGATCTTCTGGGGGCTGTTCGCGGTGGCGCTGGGCTGGACCGTGACGACGGTGACGCGGGTGCGGGCGTTCATGACGGATCGGTCGTTGAGCTAGAGGCGCTCGCGACGATACCAGGCGCCCATGGTCTTCAAGCCGTCATCCACTGGAACCGGCGGCTCCCAGTTCAGCTGCATCATCACGGTCGAGGGATCGATCACGAGATCGCCAGCCAACCGATCGTACACGCCCGCCTTGCCGAAAACACCCAGACCCAGCTTCAGCAACAACACCGGCACCGGCACGAGGCGGGCGGTTTTCTCCATGCCCTCTGCAAGCCGCCGCACAAGGTCGGCCGTCGACAGATCCATGCCGTCCGACACCGTGAAAACAGCGCCGACCGCATTCGGGTGATCGGTGCAGAGAGCGAGGACGTCGGCCAGGTTCTCCACATGAATCAGACTGCGCCGGTTCCGCACCGCGCCGAGAGGCAAAGGTAATCCGCGCGAAACCAACTTCATCAGAGTCAGCAGATTGCCCCCCACGCCGGGTCCGTGCACCAGGGGCGGCCTGATGATCGTCACTTCAAGAGATGTCTCGGACGCAATGGCCTTAAGGGCGAGTTCCGCTTCGTATTTCGACTGCCCGTAGGGATCTTCCGGCGCCGGCTCGTCCCGTTCGGAGAACGGTCCGCGCCCTGTTGTGCTTTCGCCGTTGACCTTGATGGAGCTCACGAACACCAGCCGACCCACCCCAGCAGCAGCTGCGCTTCGAGCAAGCAGTTGGGTGCCCCGCACATTGACCTCGCGGAACGCTTCGAGAGGATCAGCCGCCGTCTCGTTCATGACATGCACGCGGGCCGCCAGATGGACAACCGCGTCGACGGCGTCGAGGGCCGCGCTCCAGTCCGTATCGACGCCGATGTCGCCGACGATCACCGGCGCCTCCGTGTTCAGGCCGAAGGACCGGAAACGATCCGCACACTCCTGGTCGCGGGCCAGGGGACGCACCATCGCACCGCGGGCGATCAGCGCCCGGCACACGTGACGACCGACGAAGCCGTCGGCTCCTGTCACCGCCACGCGGCTCATCGTCGGGCCTCCATCAGTTCACGGTATACGGCCA
>JAQBFL010000046.1:0-2851 GCA_032123415.1 bacterium
GCCGAGCAGGATGGGGAGAACCGCCCACGGCAGCCAAGCCAGCGGCGCCAGGACGCGCAGCGGCGCGGCCAGCGCGGGCGGCGGGGACGCGATGAACGCCCGGCGCAACGCGGCCCACGACGCCGGGGCCAGCAGAACCGCCGTCGCCACGGCGACCCACTGGAACGTCGCCCCTCCCCGCCGCAACGCCAGGGCGCCGCCCTGGGCCAGGCGCAGTTGAACGACCGGAGGCGTCGCCGCGGCCAGCCAGGCCAACCCCACGCAGGCGCCCAACAGCGCCACGGCGAACGAAGACCGGATAAGATATGCGCGCCGCTCCTTCATGGCAACATGGTCGAGATCATGCGGCGCTCAGTAGCTGTGCTCCTTCGCGGGGTACACGCCCGAGGACACCTCGTCCCGGTACGTCTCCACCGCGCGGGCGATCCGGTCGCCCAGGTCCGCGTAGCGCTTGACGAACCTGGGCGCCACGTCGCCGCCGAACCCCAGCATATCGTGAATCACCAGAATCTGCCCGTCGCAATGCGGCCCGGCCCCGATGCCGATCGTCGGAACGGACGCCGCCGCGGTGATTTCCTCCGCCAGCTCGGCTGGGATGCACTCCAGCACGATGGCGAAGACCCCGGCTTCGGACAGCGCCGCCGCGTCGCGCAGCAACGCCTCGGCTGCCTCCGCGCCGCGCCCCTGACCTTGTACCCGCCCATCTCGCGGATGCTCTGCGGCGTGATGCCGATGTGCCCGAGCACCGGAATGCCGTTCTGCACGAGCGCTCGCACGGTCGGCGCCCGCAGCGCGCCGCCCTCGATCTTGACCGCATCCGCGCCGGCTTCCTTGAGGAATCGGCCGGCATTGGCGATGGCGGACTCGACGGACACCTGGAAGGACAGGAACGGCATGTCCGCCACGACCAGCGCCTCGCGCGTGCCGCGCGCCACGGCGGCCGTGTGGTGGAGCATCTCGGTCATCGTCGCGGGCAGGGTCGTCTCGTAGCCGAGAACGGTCATGGCCAGCGAATCGCCGACCAGGACCAACGGAATGCCGGCCGCGTCCACCAATTTCGCGGTGATGTAATCGTAGGCTGTCAGGCACGGTAGCTTCCTCATGCCCTTGGCTGCGCGAATGCGCTGTGCCGTCCATTTGCTCAAGATCCGTATCCCTCCTAAGTCCAGTCGCGGCTAAACAGTACGACCTTGGGCTCGGACGGTAAAGCCGAAAGAATCTCGGCGCAGGAGCGCGTCTCCCCCGGCAGGCGCAGCTCGGGGCGGATGTCGGCCAGTGGCTGGACGACAAAGCGGCGCGACGTCCAGGCGTGGTGGGGCACCGTCAGCTCGGGCGTGCGCAGCGTGAGGGCGTCGAGGTAGAGGATATCGATATCGATGGGCCGCGGCGCGTAGCGGTCCGCGGTGCGCACCCGTCCGAGGGCCGTTTCGATGGCGTGGATGGCGGCGGACAGCGCGGCCGGCGGCATGGCGCAGTCCAGCGCGAGCACCGCGTTGAGGTACGGAAGGTCGCGCCACTCGTCCCGCACCCCCACGGGCTCCGTCTCGTAGACCGGGGACGCGGCCACGATGGCGATGCCCGGCAGGGCGGCCACGGCGGAACGCGCCCGCCGCAGGGCGTCGAGGCGGTCGCCCAGGTTGCTTCCCAAGCTCAGCCCCGCCTCATAGCTGCGCGAGGTCACGTTGTCCACTACCTCAGGTTGAGCACGTCCTGCATGTCGTACAGGCGCGGCCGGCGGCTCACCACCCACGCCGCGGCCCGCAAGGCGCCCAGCGCGAAGGCGTCCCGGCTCTCCGCCTCGTGCGTGAGCACCACGCGCTCCGCGGGCGACGCGAAGCGGACGGTGTGGTTGCCGACCACCTCGCCCTCGCGGTGCGAGCGGATGACGATGCGGTCGGCGGCGGGCGACGCCGCGCCCGTTTCATCATGCACCATGGCGCGCGCGAAATCCAACCCGCGGCCTTCGGCAACCTTTTCTCCCAGGCGCAACGCCGTGCCGCTGGGAGCGTCCTTCTTGTGGACGTGGTGCGTCTCGTCGATCTCGATCGTGTAATCCGCCCCCAGCGTTTCCGCCGCCCGTCGGGCCATGGCGAAGAGCAGGTTGACGCCCAGGCTCATGTTCGGCGCCCAGACGATCGGCACATGCGCGGAGGCGGCCGTCACGGTGGCCGTTTCCTCGTCGTTCAGACCGGTCGCGCCGAGCACCACGGCGCGCCGCGCGGCCGCCGCGGCGCGCACATTGCCGGGCGCCGCCGTGTGCAGCGTGAAGTCGATCAGCACGTCGGCCCGCTGGAGCGCGGCCGACAGATCGCTCGTCAGCGGCACGCCCGCGGCCGCGCCGTCGGCCAGGAGGCCGGCGTCCTTGCCGAGCTCGGGATGACCGGCGCTCTCGACCGCGCCCACGAGGCGTATCGACGGCATGCCCGCGGCACAACGCACGAGCGTGCGTCCCATGCGCCCGGCGGCTCCGCAGATGACGATCGAGGTCATAGGCCCTCCGTGGCCGACAGCAGTTCGAGCGAGATGAGGGTCTGCCGCAAGCGCTCACGCTGCGCCCCGTTCATCTCGCACAACGGCAACCGGTACGATTCCTCGATCATACCCATCATCGCCATCGCGGCCTTGACGGGGATGGGGTTCGTGTCGAGGAACAGATCGCGGAACAACGGATGCCAGCGCCGGTGCAGCGCCAGGGCCTCCTCGCGGCGGCCAAGGCGCGCGGCATGCACGAGATCGCGCACCGCCTTGGGCGCCACATTGGACGCCACGCTCACCACGCCCTTGGCCCCCACGGCCATCATGGGCAGCGTGAGCGGATCGTCCCCGGAGAGGATGTCGATCTCGCAGACAT
>JAQBFL010000047.1:0-2510 GCA_032123415.1 bacterium
CCCGTTTCTTCTCCCATGCCAGTCCCTGTGCGTTCCCGTCTGGGGCAGTTTCTACGCGTCACACCCCTCAATCGACCACTCTTCACGCCCGACGGCCCCTCTCTCTTCTGGACCGATCGCGAATTTCTTCACCGTTCTAATGCAACATCTCCGGCGTGCCCCTGCATAACGACTAGCACCAAACGGCATTTCAGCCGTCTCGCGTGAAGAATGAGGCGTTACGGTCCAGCGCGAGGTTGACAGACCGAAAGAACCAGCAGGCGATTATCCATCCAGGGGATGCGATGCTTCTGGGCGTTGATTCGGTCGATCATGGGCAGCAGGTCGTCTTGGTAGCAAAACTCCCGGTCGAAATAGACGATCACCGACGTCGGCGTGCAATACAACTTTCCGGGACGCGTGAAGAACGTGCGACGTACGGTGCGGATGAAAGATCCCTCCCAAGCCGAACCCAACTCCGCCGCAAAGTCCCCAACGGCATTGTACAACAAAGCGGTCAGCCACCCAATCATCTGCAACGGACCTCGGCAAAATCGCGGTCGCTGGCGGTCTCGGCTTTCTTTGTCGTAGCCACAACTGGCCGCATTCAAAAACGCGTCATGCACCTCCACTCGGTAGCTCTGTTCGTGGTGTTGACGCTGGCGAAATTCCTCCAGCACCTCGCGAGGCAAGGACTGCTCCGCGTCCAGGCTGGTGTAGAGTGGATGCCAGCGGTCCTTCTTCGGGCCGGGGATCACTTGGCGACAGACAATCGTTCGCACAGCCTGTTCCAGGCTTTCCCCCTTGAGCACCGTGGTGGTTTCCGCCAAACGCACCTCCTTGGGCGGCGCTGCCTGGCAGTTGCCCGGCTCTTCGTAGGCGATGAACTCGTCAACCGGCAGTTGTTTCCAGACCTTCACGCGGTGCGGATAACGACAGGCCCGCAAGGTGACCTCCAGGTTCGCCGTTTCCTCGGCCGCCCTCAGCAACCGGCGCACGTCGGCGTCGCTCTTGCCGGCGCCCGCGTCGAACAGCGTGTGCAACAACTTCGGCTGGCCAAAGCGCAAGATCCGCCGCGTGAGCAGGCCCGAAACGTCACGCAACTCCACGTTCCCCGGCGTGGCCTTGACCGTCACGAACCGCCGCTGCCGTACGTCGTACCCGTAGAAGAGCTTTTCGCAACGCATGTACTTGTTGCGCGTGGTGACGTAGCCCTTGCGAATCGAAAACTTCTTCGTCCAGCGGGGAATCGAGTGTTCGTCGAAGCTGACCAGCGAGTCCTGCTGACGCAGCACATCCCAAGGACTGGTGCGGTGACAGAAGCTATCTACTTCGTTCCACAATAGATCTTTCCGCCAGGCGCCGACCATCTGTCGCGTGGGGCAACTGCCGGGGTTGCCGGTCAACAGAGCGAAGCCGGGATCGTCCATTTCTTCCAAGTGGAATATGCGTTCGATCCCCACGATCAACATCCAGACGCTGGTGAGGAAACCGCGTTTGAGCGAGCCGTAGTCATCCGAAAGACACTCCTGAGCGATCCGCCACCAGTCGAGCACTTGGGGCATCAAGAGGAAGGCACCCGCGTATTGAGTGTGTCCAAAAAAAAGTCCTCGGGCGGTCGCGGCAGGGGCAAGCCCGGGGCCGACGGTTGTTCCAAGGCTTCGATCAGTGCTCGCTCATCTTCGGCCAGATGGGAAGGTTTGCCCGACGCGGCCTGGTCCAATGACGCACGATCCAATCCGTACTGCTTGAGGAAGTTGTGCAGGGCGGTCAACGAGACACGGACGTTCCAAGTCGATTCAATAAAATCAAGCAGGTCGTCACGACTCGCCTGGGGATGGGTGACCAAAAACTGTGCGATCGGGCCGGTGTAGCGAGGAAGCAGTTTCCCGTAGGGCCGACCGGCGAATCGATGTTGAATTTCGCAGACGACCTGCCGCGAAGAGAGCTTGTTTTGCCGCGACGCGGTGGGTCGGGCAATGCCTACGAGCCGTGCCACCTGAGCGAGCTTCCAACCCAACTGACAATTGAGGAGAAAATGCGCGGCGATGCGCTGGCTGGCGTAGTCGTTGCCGGCCTGTTGCAGAAAGACGAAGGCCGCCCTCAAAACGGCGAGATGTTCCGGCGACTGCAGTCGCCGGGGGATTCTCGCCTCATCCACCCACTGATCGAATGATATGCCTTCCCTGGCCATAAGCAGAACCTCCTTGACTGCGATACCCATAATCCAGTCGCGGAAGTATAATTGCGTTCGCTCTCAAGCCGAAGACAAAATAGGTAAAATAACATTTGGTGCTAGGACAGTTGCCCGCGTGACACCCAGCGATTCTATTCCAGCGTCGGGTATGCTTTTTCGCCGCGAAGTTGAGTCAGACCGCCTTCGCTCTCGTAAACGCCGTAGAAGTTTGACAGCAGATCGAGCCAAACGGCGAATCGATGCAACTCTTCGCTGGAAAGCTCTACGTCATGGTGCCCCTTCTTCAACATCGGATAGAGCTTCGAAGCTCTTGCGCCAACTTCCCCAGGCGTGC
>JAQBFL010000048.1:0-4917 GCA_032123415.1 bacterium
CGGGCCGGGCGGCCCCCCGCCCGTCGCCGCGGCCTTCCCCCCGCCCGCGCCGCTGATCTCCGGCCGCGGCACGCTGATCGTGCTGTCCGACTTCTTCGACGCGGTGGATTCGATCTTCGAAGCGCTGAATCCGTTCCTCCACCGGCGTTTCGACATCCATCTCTTCCACGTGCTCACGCCCGAGGAACTCGAACTGCCCGAGAAGGGACTCGTCGCCTTCCAGGACATGGAAACCAACCAGCGCCTCGTCGCGCACACGCAGGCCCTCCGCGAGCCGTACGCCCAGGCCATGCGTCGGCACGTGACGGGGCTGCGCGAGCTGGCGCGGCGGCGCGGCGTGGAGTACACACTCGCCCGCACGGACACGTCGTGGTACACCCTTTTTGACCGTCTGGTGGAATGAACGTGCTCTTTTCCAACGCCGTCCTGTGGCCGTTCGCGGCGCTGATCGCCGTCCCGATCCTGCTCCATCTTTTTGCGCGCGCCCGGCCGAGGGTCTACCTTTACAGCTCGCTCCAATTCCTCCGCCGCGCGGTCCGCGAACAGCAGCGCGTCAAGAAGCCGCGCGACTGGCTGCTGCTGCTCGCGCGCACGGCGTGGTACGCCGCGCTGATCGCCGCTTTCCTCCAGCCGCTCTGGTTCGGCGGACGTCCGTCCGCGGCGGCGGCGGGTCGGACGGTCGTACTGGTCGTGGATGCCACGGCGTCCATGGCCGCGCGCGACGGCGCGCAGTCGCATTTCGCCACGGCCTGCGCGGAGGCGGCCGAAATCCTCACCGGCCTGACCTCGCGCGACCGAGCCAACCTGATCTGGATGCGCGCCGTGCCCCGCGCGGTGTTTCCGCAACCCGGCGTGAACATCGGCTACCTTCGCAACAGCCTGCGCCAGGGGCGCGTAAGCACGGAGGCCGCCGATCCGGCCGCCGCGCTGCGCCTGGCCGCGGACATGCTGCGCGACGCGCCGGGGCGCGCGGAGATCTGCGTCGTCTCGGACTTCCAGCGCACCACCTGGCGCAGTCTCGGCGTCGCCGTGCCCGATGGCGTCGCGCTGGTCACGATCCCCGTGACGAAGGACGTTGTGCCGAACCTGGCGATCGCGCGCGTCGCCACGCGCCCGGTGCAGCCGCTTGCCGGCGAGGAAATCCAGGCTTTCGTGGAAGTGCGCAACTTCAGCCCGGCGCCCCGTCAGACTGTCGTTCACGCGGAGATCGGCGAACTGCGCTCCGCCCGCAATGTGCAGGTTCCCGCCTGGGGCGCGGCGACGGCGGCGTTTGTATTCCGCGCGGAGCAACCCGGGCAGGCGATCGTCGCCGCGCGCATCGAGGAAGACGAGTTCCCGGACGACAACGCCGCCTGGCGCGTGGTGGACGTCAAGCCCGGCCTGCGCGCGGGGCTGCTGGCCGCCAACCGCCCCACCGCCGCCGCCTGGCGGCGCGCGCTGAACGCGCTCTCGTGGGCGCAGGCGGTGGACCTGCCCCCGGAAGGCTGGGAGGCCGAGGCCGCGCGGTGCGACGCACTGCTGCTGTGCGGATGGGACGGACAGGGGGCCGACGCCGTGCGCGCCGCCATGGCGCGAGGCGCGCCGGTGCTCTGGTATCCCGCGCGCAACTCTCCGGCCGGCGCGCTCGGAGCCTTGACCGACTCTTCTGCGCAAGGCGTCTTCGGCTGGGTCTCCCCTGCGCGGCCGCTTATGCTCCAGATGGCGGACGCCGCGGATCCCGCCTTCGCGGTCTTCGCGGGCGGCGACCGGGGCAATCCCGCTTCCGGCGCATTTCGCGGACGTCTTTCGATTCCTTCTCTCTCCGCCGACTGGCGCCCGCTGCTGAACTACAGCGACGGCGCGCCCGCGCTGGCCCGCTACAAGCCGTCCGGCGGCACGCTGGTGCTCTGGAACCTGGACCTTGCGCCCGAAACGAGCTCCTGGGCGACGCGCATGGAATTCCTGCCCCTCTTCGGTGAAGTCCTGCTCAGCAGCCGCCACGCCGACGCCGGCGCGGACGGCGCGCCCCTCAGCACCGGCCGGCCGCTGACGCTACGCAGCGATCGCGATCTGCTTCCCCAAGCGATCCGGGTCGAAGCGCCCGACGGCCAGCTTCACCCCGTGAGTCGCCACACGGAATCGGGACCGCCCGTCTATGCAGCCGGCGCCGCCGAACGGCCCGGGCTGTATGCGTGGCGCATCGAGGAGGAAGTCATCGCGCGCACGGCGGTGAACTTTCCCCCCGAGGAGTCCGATCTGCGCCCAATTCCGCCGTCGGAGATCTCGCGCAAAGGATGGACCGCGCTCAGCGGCGGCCGCGCCGCCCGCGAGCGGCGCGAAGGGATCCCGTTGTGGCCTTGGTTTCTCGGGCTGGCCTGCGCAAGCTGCGTGGGCGAAGCGCTGTTGTCCTGGTACGCGGTGAAGAAATGAACCCGATACTGCCCATGGAGTCGCTGCTTCCGCTGTTGGCTCTCGTCGCGGCGACGGCGATTTGTTTCGGATGGCTTTCCTCCGCCGCGCTTCCCGGGCGGCTGCGGGCGCTCTCGCTCGCCCTGCGCCTGCTTGCCGTCGCGGGGCTGGCGCTGCTCGCCGTGAATCCGGGCGAATGGCGATCCCCGGTCGAGCGCGAAGACAGCGACTGGGTCGTGCTCCTTGACCGTAGCGCCAGTATGGCCGTCAAGGACGCGCAGGGCGCGACGCGGTGGCATGCGGCCCTGCAGCTCGCGCAGGACGCCGTGGCGGCGTCCGACGACGCGCGCCGCGCCCGCGTCCTGACGTTCGGCGGGCACCTGGACGAGGAAGTCGGGACGTTGCCGGCCGTTCGCCAGCGGGTTCATCCGGACGCGGACGGCACCGATGTCACCGGCGCGCTGACCGAGCTGTTCGCGCGCTACCAGGCCCGGCAGCGCCGGCTGGCCGGGGTGCTGCTGGTCTCCGACGGGCGGCAGCAGGCGGCGGGCGGCACGGAGGACGCGGCGCGTATGGCCCGAGCGCTGGCCGCGCCGGTTCACGCCCTGGCCGTAGGCGGTCCGGTCCGGTCGCCGGACCTCTCCATCGAGGCGCGCCGCGCGCTCGAGATCGGATTCGCCGGGCAGCCCCTGCGCGTGCAGGCGCGGATCCGCAACGCGCATCCCACGCCCGTCCGCCCCTCCGTGCGGCTGCTGGACGCCTCCGGCCGCGAGGTGGCCGCCACCGCCGTGGAACTTGCGCCGGGCGCCACCACAAACGCCGTTGTTTCCTTCACGCCGCCCGCGGGCTCGTCGGAGTATCAGTGGACCGTCGATGGCATGGCCGGGGATGCGATTCCCGACAACAACCGCTCGCCCCTCGCGGTGATCGGGATCGAAGAGCCGTTGCGCGTGCTGCTGGCCGAGGGCGTGCCGCACTGGGACAGCAAGTTCCTGATCCAGTGGTTCCGCAAGCAGCCCCAGTTCCGGCTCACCACGGTGCACCGCCTCGCCGGCGAGCGGTTTTTCCGCGCCGGCGCCGAGGGTGGCGCGGATGCGCAGACCCGCGAGATCTTTCCCGACAGCGCGGCGGAACTCGAGTCGTATGACGTGATTATCTTCGGGCAGGGCGTCGAGTACTTTCTGACCTCCGATCGCGTGCGCCTGCTGCGCCGCTTCGTGAGCGAGCGCGGCGGCTGTGTTCTCTTCGCGCGCGCCAAGCCGTACAGCGGATCGTTTCCGGAACTGGCCGAGCTGGAGCCGCTGGCCTGGGATGCGCCCGTTCCCGCGGATGCCGCGACCTCGCTCTGGCGTCCGACGGCGGACGGGGAGGAATCCGGCCTGTTCGGGGGAACGCTGCCGGGCGCGCAGGACGCGGTCTGGGGACGCCTGCCCCGGATCGCGCCCCAGCATTTCACCCGCGCGCTGCCCTCGTTTTCCATCGTGCTCGCCGCCGCGGAGGGAGGAACCGCGGACAGGACGCCCCTCGTCGCGGCGAAGCGCTACGGCAAGGGCCGGACGGCGGCCGTGAACGCCGCGGATCTCTGGCGCTGGGACTTCTTTCCGGCCTCCGAGGAATCCGCGCCCCTGTACAAGGCCTTCTGGCCGGAGTTGGTGCAGTGGCTGGCCGTGCACGGAGATTTCCTGCCGGGGCGCAGCGTGGCGCTGCGCCTGAGCGCCTCGCGCGCCGCGCCGGGAGAGCCGGTGCAGGCCATCGTCCAGACCCGCGGCAAGGCGGCTGCGGACAAGGCGAACCCGATCCTGCGCATCGTCTCCCCCAGCCGCGCCACGGAGGAAGTGCAGCCGCATCCCCTGCCGGACGGGGACGGCTGGTCCGCTGTGTTTGCGCCGTCGGAGCCGGGGCTGTATCGTCTCGAAGCCGCGCTGCCAAGCGCCCCCGGCGCCGGCACGGCGGTCGCCATGCTGAGCGTGCGGCGGGCGCCCGCGGAGGGCGACGAACTGAGCGCCGACCCCGAATTCCTCGAGGCCCTCGCCCGGGCCAGCGGGGGCTCCCTCGCGGCCGCGGCGGACGTTCCGCAAATCGTAGCCTCCTTTGCGGCGCGGGCGCCCGATGAAACGGAGGCCCCGCCGGTGTGGCGGCCCGTCTGGGACCGCGCGTGGATTCTGGCCCTGCTGCTGGGCGCCATGGGGCTGGAGTGGTTTGTCCGCAGACGAAACGGGTTGTACTGATGCAGACGCCGGTGATGCAACAATTTCGCGACCTGCTCGGGCGGCGGCTGGCCGGGCATCTTGCCGTGCGCTGCGCCGCGGCGGCGTTGCTCTGGGCCGGCTGGGCCGCGGTGGCGCTGCCGGTGCTGCTGGCGGCGGATCTCCTGCTCGCGCTCGAGCCGCGGGCGCTGTTCTGGCTGGGGCGCGGCGCCGTCGCCGCCGCGGCCGTCGCGCTGCTGACGCTGTTGGCTCACGCCGGCAGGAAGAGCCGACGCCGTTTCGCCGCCGACCTGGATCGCGATGCGCGCGACGCGAGGCAGCC
>JAQBFL010000049.1:0-4939 GCA_032123415.1 bacterium
GCTCCGCCGTTTCCGCGGCGGTTCCGCTCGTGTGCGTCCCCGTGGCCTGGTGCCTGCTGCGCGCCGCCGAGACCTGGCTGGCCGCCGCTTCCGACGAATCGCCGGCCCGCGACCGACGTGCGGCCCTGGCCATACTGATCCTGTCAACCGCCGCCTATACCTGGATGGGCTACCGCGTGTCCGTCCGCGTCGGCGAGCATGTCGGCGACGAGGGCCACTACCTGGCGCAGGCGCAGAGCCTCTACCTCGACGGCGACCTCGACCTGCGCAACGACATCATGGAGCGGGCGGTGGTGAAGCCGCCGGCCCGCGGCACCCGCGCGTTCTGTCACGTCTCGGCCGCCTCGCGGGGCGACGCTTGGTACAGTTACCACCCGTACGGTCTGTCCCTGATCCTGGCGCCCTTCTGGGGCTGGGGCATGCCGTTCCGGCAATTTCTCCTGGCGCTGATCGCGGCGGCCGGCAACGTCGCCATGTTCCTGCTGTCGCGCCGCGCCGGAGCGGGCCGTCGCGCCGCGGCCCTGGCCACCGTCGCGCTCGGGTCGTCTTATGTCTGGGCCATGTACGCCGTACGGGCCCTGCCCGAGGCGCTGGGAGCCTCGCTGCTGTGCTGGGCGGTCTGGGCCGTCGTCGCCCAGAGGGATCGCCCATGGGCGACGGTCTGGCCGGGCGCCCTGTGCTGCGCCGGCATGGTCATGGCTCACGAGCGGTTCATTACGCTGAGCCTGATGGCGTTCGGATTCTACGGGCTGTTCGGCCTGTGCGCGCCTGGGCGCTGGGTGGCCAAGATCGCGCGCCTCGGCGTTTTCACCGTGCTCTGCGCGCTCGGCTATGGCCTCTATATCTGGTCGCAGTTCCTGCTCTACGACGGTGGCATGAAGTACTCGATCGAGGGCGGGTTCATGGACTACCCGCCCGGCATGTGGGGCGTGGTGGCGGACGCTCAGGGCATCGTGCCCGTGCTGCCGGTCTTCGTCTGGATGGCCGCCGCGCTGCCGGCATGGGTCAAGCACCGCCGCGATCGGTGGGCCGCCGCGGGCATGATGGCGGCTATCGTGGCGGTGTGTTTCATCTTCTCCTGTCCCAACCGCTTCTATATCGGGGGCTCGTGCGTGCCGGGCCGCTACCTGCTCGCCGTGGTGCCGCTGCTGGTCCCCGGCGCGGCGGTCGTGTTCGAGCGCACGCACCGCGCGGGCCGCGCCTGGTTCCTCTACCTGTGCGTGCTCTCCACGTCGCTGCTGGTTCTTGTGCTGCCGAACCTGCGCGTTCTCGGCCGCAACTTCATCCTGCCGATCCACACCCTCAAGCGGAGCCTGCCGCTCCTGGCCGGCCTGTACCATCCCCATGCGTCGTATTTGTTCATGACGGATCGCACGGCGCAGCATGCCACGACGGTCTACGTGGCCGCCGCGCTGGGGCTGACGCTGCTCATGCTGCTTGTGCCCCGTCGCCGCGGCGCGCTGGCATGGGCCGCTCTCCCGCCGATCGTCGCGCTGGGCGCCCTGGCGCACCTGCGGCAACCCGCGGATTGGCGCTGCGTGCCCCAGCCGCCCACCCAGGCCGCCCGGCTGATCGCCACCGCCGTGCATGAAGGCATGACCGTCGAGGTGCTCGGCCACGGTGAGTTCGACATGGCGGCCGCGCTGCGGGCGCCCTTCCCGGACATCGTCGCCGGCAGCGAGCGCACCGGGGTCACAACGCGCGATCTGGGGACGCCCCGCCGCGGTCTGCTGTTCTCGCAGCCCCGTCTGGAAGAGAACGACTGGGCAGGGCGCGGCATCCGCTGGGCGACCCTCACCCGGCCATTCAGGCCGCCGCCGGGCCGCATGGTCCTGCGCATGGACGGCGAACTGAGCGGCAGCGCCACGTTGTTCGTGGCCGTGCGCGAGGGGCCGGATACGCTGTTCGAGGGCGCGGCTCAGCCGGACGAAGAAGGCGCCGTGAACCTGACATTGAGTTTCACCTGCACCGGCCGCCGCGGCAACCTCTGCATCCTCGCGCGAATCGAGGGCGAAGAGGGGACGTTCACGGTCTCGGACATGTACTGGACCCCGTGGGCAGCCGCGCGCGCGCTGGTTCCCGAGAGCGACCTGATCACTGGTCACTGATCACTGATCACTGATCACTACGCCACCCCGGGACATCCCCCTACCGCCCGTCGATGCGGAAGAACCCCTGCACGGCGCTCCCCACCCCGGAGGTCCAGGCGTTGCCGGTGAGGTTGGATGCCACCACGGTGAACTCCGCGTCGGGGGTCGGCGCCGCCCGTACGTCGAACGTACTGAAGCCGCCCACGGCGATCCACCGCAGTTCGATGGCGCCGTCCGCCGGGCGCACACTCGAGACGGCGAGGATGTCGCCCGTGTTCAGATCCTGCGCAACGTTGAAGAAGGACCCCGGCACCGGGGGCAGTCCGAGCAACGAGAGCGCCAGGTTGGCCGCCTCGCCGTTGCGGATCGCGTCGAGCCGCGCACCGGTGTAGGTTGGGCGCGCCGTCCCCGGGTCCGCCCGCGTCAGCGGGTTGATCTCGTACAGGTCGTAGCCGCCCGCGACGCCCGCGCCCCACACCAGAAACGGAATGCAGTAGTCCTCGTAGCGGCTGGGTAAGCCGTGGTTGGAGTTCAGGGCGCCATGATCGGAGGTCAGGATGATGGCGGTCCGCCCCGCCAGTTCGGGCGAGTTCTCGATCGTGTCCAGCAGCGAGCCGATATAGCCATCCGTCGCGACGACAATGTTGCTCCACATGGCGCTGCCCCAGCCGTAGATGTGCCCGCCGTTGTCGGGATCCTGAATGTGGACGAAGCTCAGCGTCCAGAGGTTGGAAGCCAGCCCGGCGAGGAAGCCCGGAGTCTCGGCGCCGCCGTAAATCAGCGTGTGCGCCTTGGCCAGCGTGGTCACGCCGCCGTTGGTCGACGCGTTGAAGGTGTAATCGTCGATCTTGCCCAAGCCGTTGTCCCCGCCCGCGGGGTCTTCGTCCGACGCCCCGTAGACCGGTCCCCACGAACGGTGGTAGATATCGAACTTTTCCTTGCTGACGTAAGACGCCGTGGAGAGACCCCGATCGTGCGTGACGTCGAACATCGAAGCGATGTAGGGCACGTTCGTGTTGCCGTAGCTATGAATGGTCCATGGCGCCCCCGGGTCGGTGTTGATCTTGAACCCGTGCCCCACGGTGTCCGGCGTGGCGGCAAAGAGCACGGGGCGGCCGGTCAGCATATCCGTGTGGTTGGGCAGCGTCACGGTGTAGTGGTAGTCCGCCCGCGCGTTGAGCGTGCCCGCGCCTTCGTCGAGCAACCGGGCGTAGTGGGGCAGGACGCCCGCTGCCAGCAGGGGGGCAAAGTACACCGAACCCAGCCCGTCGACGCTGACGACGATCACGTGGCTGACGACGTTGGTTGCCGCGCATGGCGCGGCCGACAAGGCGAGCCCGCAGGAGGCGGCCGCGAGCGCCTGGCTCAGCCTCCCCCGGATTCCGTTCCTGCCGCGATGCGTTGCGTACGCGCCCGACCGGTCTCTCTGGGTTCCTTTCATTAGGACAATGATACCACAAGCGACGGCGTCTGTCATGTCTCTTCGACGGCCCCGCATGGCCGCATGGCCGATGCATGTGAAGCCACAAGCCGCTGTGGCCGAATGACGAATGACGAAACACCCAGGCAAGAAGGAAGGATGAAGTCCGAATCTCGAACAATCCACGACGTGCGCCTACCCGATGACTTCGTAAGCCCTCTGGCCCGGATCCGGCAGATCATGCGAGAACGCGAGCGGCAGACCGCGGCACCGCCGCCGCCATCCCTCCCCGAGCATACCGACGCGAAGCTATTCAAAGCCCCGCTCTCGCTGGCCGGTTTGGACCTGCCCTTCCGCGACGAGTCCACACTCGGCATCGCCGCCAGTTTCTACCGGCTGCTCAAGACCCACATCCTTGGCAGCTTCCCGTGCCTTCGCCGCCCAAGCATCCGCTCGGGATAGATGCGCCGCCGCAGCGCCCGCAATCCCCTCGGCAGGCCCTCCAACCGGCGCACTCCGCCCGGTTTCGGGCAAAGCCGTGGCGTTTTGCCCCCGCTGCACATGTCCGCAATTTTTCCTTGCTCAAGAACCGCTCTCGGCGTAGTTTTCTTTCATGGGAAGGCGGCTAGAATCATGCCCACGGGTAGTTCCAGCCCCGAAATGTGGCGGCTGGCTGTATTTGCGAAGTCAAGCCGTCTAATACACGAGTTGGGGCACGGATAAAGATGACGAAAATAGTCGGAATGACCGCTGACATTCTCGTTGTCACAGGATGCGCCGCCATGCCGAAGCCTATCAGGCATCTTTGGCCGTGGGAACCAAACCCTTGCTGGGTTCCCGAGGTGGTTCAAGTTGATGAGATTCCGCGGAGAGTCATGCGAGCGTTCATGGCGAGGCATGTTGACTGTTCGATCCAGAAAGCCGAGCGGAGCACATTCGAGAGCAGGCTTGAGGGTCGTCCGCATCTGTACCGATTGACCTTTGTCTGTGGATCGACGAAGGTATTGGCGACAGTGTATGACCGACGGGTGAATGCGGAGTCGGAAGCCACACCGCCTGTTTGGGACTGACGATTTAACTTAGGACTGCAAGAGATGCCCCAACATCAGGCCGCACCCTATTCGGAGCCCGCTGCGCGGTCTCCTCAAGGGTGAGCCGGGACGTTGGCACCGGAAGACTGAATCGACGAAGTGTGGGGTCGAAGTGGAGATTTACTGGCAGGTACTGCTCCGCTGCTTTCTCGCTTACACGGCCCTCGGATGGGGAATCTGCGTTGCTGGCGTTTTCACCCCCGCCAGTACTGCGTTCGACTTACTTGAGTATGTGGGCGGGGTAGATCCAGCGCCGCTGCTTGCGAGTCCGATGTATGACTACTGGTTGCGAATGGCTTCCAGCACCTTCGCCTTCATCGGTCTGGGATATCTTGTCC
>JAQBFL010000050.1:0-2529 GCA_032123415.1 bacterium
GCTCCTAAAGGGCACCGCGGGTTCGAATCCCGCCCTCTCCGCCAACCCGCGGCCTCACGGAGATTTCTCGCGCTCGTGCACGCTGCGCGCGGCCGAACTGTTCTTTGGTTTGGGCAGCGAAGCCGCCGAAGCACGTCACGAGTGGAGTTGCGGCAGCACCTGATCGCCGTGCGTGACCGGCCCATGAGTTTCAACTCGCGCTTCGCGGGGTATGGGCTCCCTGCCAAGAGCATGCCGGAGAAGTTATCCGACATGACGGCCAGCAATTTTACCCGCCAGGGTCATCCCACCAGCCCGACATCAGCAGAAAGCGTGAGTTTGGATGCACATTCGTCTGACAAAACGCTCTGACAAAACGCTCTTGCATGTTGCTCCGGCTGTGCTATCATGCCGCCGTTTTCCTGTTGTACCTGTAGCTCAATTGGACAGAGCATCTGACTACGGATCAGAAGGTTGGGGGTTCGAGTCCCTCCAGGTACGCCACCCGAAAGGCCTGACAATAAGCGGATACGCTTCATCGACCCGCTTGACCGGCCTTCGGCATCACTGTTGACGACGACGTAGCGTTGGAACTCTATGATTTGGACTTGGACGAAGCGGCCGTCAGGATTCTGGAAATCCAACGTCTCCAAGCGAGGGGAGCGGGCGTGGTCCCGGGTGCGGAATGACGACGAAGCGTGACATTTGTGCTGAGCTGACGGCTGTTTTTCGGCGGAACGGTTGTATGCGGCGGCACGATGCAGAACGCTACGCGACGCAAGGCTACAGGAAGTACAAGAAGGGCGAGGAGATACGACTTGTTGCCAACGGCAGAGAAGAACAAGAGCGAATTCTGCGTCGGCTCAAGCTGGCTGGATTTAGGGCTGGGCGTCCATTTCGCAAGGCACCGGAACGTAATCAGTACTGTGTGCCCATCTATGGGCGAGAACAAGTAGCACGTTTTCTGAGAATGGTAGAGAAAACGGAGACATGCCAACCACCATTAAGCCCGCGCCATGACAAGGGGAAAAGCGTCCGCTCCCGGCGCATTGTGTCTCCCGGGTTCTGTCGGACACTGAACGAAGGGTCTCCGACTTGAATTCGGTGTACGGGTCTTCCGGCCAAAGACATGAAGACCATATCGCGCATTGCACTCATGACTGGCGTGGTAGCCGTCGCCACAGCCGCCTTGTGTTTTGCCGGCCCGTCAGCCACCGAACAGGCGCGGATTGACGCTCTGCTTTCGCACGTCTCGAACATGAAGGGCACCGAGTTCATCAGGAACGGCAAGGCACATGACGCCGCCACCGCGGCCACCTTCCTGACCAGGAAGTTTCGGGCTCATGGATCCTCGGTTACAAACGCCAACGACTTCATCGCCCAGATTGCGACCAAGTCGTCGACCAGCGGCCGGCCGTACCGAATTCGACTGCCGGACGGGACCGAAACCAACTGCGCCGCGTACTTGAACGGGGTGCTGAGATCAATGAATATGGAGAGGCCGAACAGCACGCCGGAGGATATTCGGCGCTAGCGCGCCGAAATCCTCAGCGTGAGCGTGTTCGATTCATGAAGGACCAGATGACGAGAGCGCCACAACTTGGCAGTTGTCTGGGCTGGACCGATTGTGGGAACCGTCCTGCCGTTGTTGTTGTTTGCGCTGCACAGAGCTTCTCATGTCCCTGGCGTCTACCTCTCCCGGTTCTTCGCCGGATTCTGCCTGATCACCAACGGTGTCTACATTGGCGCTGGTTGGTCGGAGCATCTGCGGGAAGCCATCGCGGCCGACGCTCTGGTGATGGTCATGCACGGCTCTCCCCCATTCACGCTGGCGCTGTTCGGCGCCGTGACCATTCCGCTCGGACTCCTCCTGTGGCACCGGCAGGGCGTACACTTTGGCCTTGGACATCGTCAGGGAGTTGTGCAGTCTTCTGCCGTCATGGTCTCCGGATGTCTGTTCCTGGGAGTCGTGCTTCTGGAGTTGGTTGTTGGGAGCAGATGACAAAGCAAATCGAACATCCGCTTGCATCCGGCATTGCCAAACGGCTCCTGAGGTGGTGGACCGCCGGGCATGCGCAATACCCCTGGCGGCTCACTCGCGACCCCTATGCCATCTGGGTCGCCGAGATCATGCTGCAACAGACGCAGATCGCCACGGCCGCCCCCTACTACCTGCGATGGATGGAGCAGTTTCCCTCCGTGGCATCTCTATCGCAAGCATCTCTGCCCGAACTGCTCAAGGCGTGGGAGGGTCTCGGTTACTACCGCCGCGCGCGCAATCTGCACGCAGCGGCTCGTGTGGTGGCTGACCAATACGACGGCCGCGTTCCGAACACGTTTGCCGGGCTGCTCGCGCTGCCGGGCGTGGGTCGCTATACAGCCGGAGCCATCGCCTCGATCGCCTTCGGCGAACCTGTTCCCGCCCTCGATGGAAACGGTATCCGTGTGCTCAGCCGCGTCATCGACCTGGCGGATGACGTCACGGCGGCCGCCGGCCGCAACCGGCTGTGGGGTCTGGCGGAGAGCCTCCTGCCGCCGGACCGGCCGGGC
>JAQBFL010000051.1:0-3017 GCA_032123415.1 bacterium
AAGCTCGCTGCGGTGGCGAAGAAGCATGGCCTGGACACCAAGGTGCTCGGTCAGCGGTTCGAGGCGGATTACGGCGTGGCGGTGATGGAGGCCGACCCGGCGACGGTGGAAGCGTTCACCCAAGTGGTTGCCGACGAGGCCGCGATTGACGAGGCGGCAGCCAATGGCTGACCTACGCATGGCCGGCAACACCGGAGAAATCACGCCAAATGGCGCGGTGATGGAGATGGCGCGGCTGTCCCGGCAGCTCGACGAGTTGGGTTTCCGGCTGAAGGCCGCGGAGCGGGACGCGGTGACAAAGGAGCATGCCTACCGAGTCGCTAAGGCGAAGGCGCTCCTTTCCGTCGATGAGGGCACCGTGCCGGAGCGCGAAGCCAAGTCGCTGCTGGCGACCCAGGAGCAGCGGCTGGCGGCCAAGCTGGCCGCCGGTGAACTGTCCATCCTGCGCAAGGAGATCCAGATCGCCGAAACCCGCATCGACGTGGGCCGCTCGGTGGTTGGTGTGCTGCGCATGGAAGCGTCCCTCGCGCGGTGACCGGATTCAGCAGGGCCACCAAGGAGCTGATCTACGACCGCGCCGCCGGGCACTGCGAGTGCTGCGGTGTCGGCCCGGTGGAGCAGGCCCACCATCGGCGACCTCGAGCGGCTGGTGGCAGTAAGGCGCCGGACACCGACCTGCCGTCTAACGGGCTCGGTATCTGCCGGCGGTGTCACGACATGGTGGAGTCGCGCCGCGAGTTGGCGTTGGACCGTGGATGGCTTGTGCGCCAGGGCTATGACCCGGCCGCGGTGCCGGTGCTGCGACACGGCTCCGACTGGGTTGTATTCGACAACGGGGGCGGGGTTGCGGCGTTATGATGTACCGAATGGCGAAAGCCGCCAGGCTCCCACCTGACGGCTTTCTAGCGCCCCCGTAGTTATCAGAGAACTAAGGAGAGCATGACGTGAATTCTACCAAGCGCCCCGATGAGTAGCGGGCGCAAATACGCTTCCGTCCTCATCGACATCTGGCGCGACCAGGACTGGAAGAAACTCACCCCCGACGCACAGTGGCTCTACCTGCTGTTGCTGTCGCAACCCACGATGAACACCGCCGGGATACTTCCCCTCCAGTGCTCCAAGTGGGCGCGGTACGCCGAAGGGACAACCGAGGCCAGAGTTCGGGCCGCTGTGGATGTTCTTGCCGATAAACGGTTCATCTACGTTGACGGCGACACCGAGGAAGTGCTGGTTCGTAGCTTTGTCCGTCACGGCTTAACACCGTCTTGGAAGCTGTTGAAGGCGGCTGTCGAGTGTGCCTGCAAAGCCCAGTCGTCTGCCATCCGTGCCGTCTTTTTGGATGAGTTGAAGCGCTCAGAAGGCTATGGAAAAGACGAATTGGCTGGTTCTGTAAAGGTGCTGGTAGATACCCTATCGGATACCGTATCGGATGGGTATGGCATACCCTCCGTTTCTGTTTCTGTTTCAGTTCCTGTTAGTTCTAACTCTTTTAAAGAAAAAGCATCGAATCTTTTCGTGGAGTTGGACGGAACCAGGATCGCCGTGTCAGACGCTGTTCGCGCTGCCGTCCAGACATCTGTTCCCGCCGCAGTCCTTCGCGCACGAAGAACCCGCGATGGACTGTTCGGACATGCCCAGATGCTTTTCGATGACGGCGCAACCATCGACCAACTGATGGCAACCCTGAACGCGTGGGCGAAACGAACAGACGCCTACCCCGGCCACCTTCCGCACATCTACACAGAACTAGCGCGGGCAGGAAACGGCGCACGTCCCACAGGACAACAACCACACAAGAGTCGTGTGTTGGCTGACCTGGCAGAACAAGTACGACGAATGGAAACAACCGAAAGGATGATCGAAGGATGACAACCGTATCTGAGGCGATTGAGGTGATGCGCGTTGTTGCGATGTGCCACCACCGCACAGCGCCACGCATGGATGACCGCGAAACAGTGCTGTGGACAGCCGAAGTCTGGGCTGAACTGTTCAGCGTCTACAACCTGTCACAAGGCGACCTCATCGCTGCGGTGAAGAAACGGGCACGCGGATCATCCGATGCTCCAGAGCCGGCAGAGATCATCGCCGTCGCTAGGGAAATCAGGCGCGAACGTGCAGAGCGTGAAACCACCGAAGAACGCCACGAACGTGAATCTGCCATCGACGCCAAAGTTGAAGGACGCATCCGCAGCTTGTCCGAGTACGCCAACCGATTCGCCATTGAGGAGAAGAACGCATGACCGCTGTCACCATCATCGGGAACCTGACAGCAGACGTAGAACTGCGATACACCGCTCAAGGCAAGGCGGTTGCCGGGTTCACCGTCGCCGAATCCAAGCGCGTCAAGGACGCCGACGGCGGATGGAAGGACGGCGACAGCACGTTCTGGCGGTGCAGCCTGTGGGACGCCGCGGCCGAGAACATGACCGAGTCGCTGCACAAGGGTCAGCGGGTCATCGTCGTCGGCGAGGTCAAGCAGCGCAGCTTCGAGACCCAGCAGGGCGAGAAGCGCACCGTCATGGAGGTCACGGCCACCGAGGTCGGGCCGTCGCTGAAGTGGTCGACCGCCAAGGTTGAGAAGACCGGCGCCCCTAAGTCCAAGCCGGTATCCGATGACCCGTGGAACGCCGCACCGGCAGCGGGTGGTGACGATGTCGCACCGTTCTGAGCCGTGGATGATGTCAGCGGTATGCCGCCAGGTCGATCCCGAGCTGTTCTTCCCTAGCTCGAGCAACGATGCCACCGACGGCCTGATCACCACCATCCGCCAAGCGAAGTCCATCTGCCAGAAGTGCCCGGTGCAGCTTCAATGCCTCGACGCCGCACTGGAGAACGACGAGCGTCACGGGATCTGGGGCGGCATCAACTTTGGGACTGCCCGGAGCCGGGCGCGTGACCAGCTGCGAATCCAGCGCCGCGTGACACCGCGGGACGAGGATGAGCATGGCGGTACGACCGACGCCGGTGCCCGCCGGCATTACCGGAAAGGCGAACGTCCGTGTTTTGCGTGCGCGGAG
>JAQBFL010000052.1:0-3759 GCA_032123415.1 bacterium
AGGTAAGGGCCTGCCCGCAGCCGGCTCAAGACCCGAGGCGGCGGGCCTCGCAACGCTGGTCGGAGTCTCGCGGGTCACGCTGGGCCGCCACCTGCCCGGCGATGTCGTCGTCGGCGCCGTTTTGGGCGCGAGCATCGGACGCGGGGTCGTCGCCCGCAGTGGCGAGGAAACGCCTCGCAAGCGGGGAACGATCGTTCCGGCCGTGGGACCGGAGGGTCGGGGCGGACGGAGAGGAGTCTGTTCGCGGTGGGTAAATGACGGGCCACGGCCAGGATGTGAGACCATGGTTGTTCTTGGTCATCGACTGACCCTTCGCAAGGAGGCCGCTGCTCATGAGTTCAGCTCTCATCACAATTCTCGTTCTTGTCGGCTTTGCCGTTGTCCTTGTCGCCTGGATTGCCGGGATCTTCAACAAGCTGGTGATGTTGAGGAACCGCTACAAGAACGCGTTCGCGCAAATCGAAGTGCAACTCAAGCGCCGATACGACCTCATCCCGAACATGATCGAAGTGGCCAAGGGCTACATGAAACACGAGAAGGGAACGCTCGAGGCCGTCATTCAGGCCCGCAACATGGCCGCCGGTGGACTGCAGAAGGCCGCCCAGAATCCAGGCGATGCCGTGGCGATGCAAGGGCTGGCGTCCGCCGAGGGCGCACTGACCGGCACACTCGGACGCCTGTTTGCGCTGGCCGAGAGCTACCCGGACCTGAAAGCGAACCAGAACATGATGCAGCTCAGCGAAGAGCTGCGTTCCACGGAGAACAAAGTGGCATTCTCCCGGCAGGCGTTCAACGACGGGGTGACTGAGTACAACACGTACAAGCAGTCGTTCCCGACCGTGATCCTCGCGGGGATGTTCGGGCATGGCGCGGACGCCGCGCTGCTGGAGTTCGACAGCGCCGCGATCGCTGAAGCCCCGAAAGTCTCCTTCTAAGCCAAGCCGGTGGCGACAGATTTTTTCCAACGGCAAGACGTCGCGCGACGCGGCACGACCCGCTTGATCGTGCTCTTCGCGCTCGCCGTGCTCGCCATGGTGCTGTCGATCGAGGTCCTGCTCGCCGCCGCGATGGGGTACGTCGGCAGGAATCCGGAGACGGGCGCGGTGGATTGGTCGGCCGTGACCGATCCGCGCCTGTTCCTCGTCGCCGCCATCGGAACGCTTGTTGTCGTAGGCGGCGGAAGCCTCTACAAGATGGCGGAACTGCGCGCGGGCGGCAGTGTCGTGGCGGAACAGTTGGGCGGCCGCCTGCTCACGTCCGTCACCGCCGATCCTGTTGAACAGCGACTTCTGAATGTCGTCGAAGAGATGGCATTGGCGTCCGGAACGCCGACCCCGCCCGTGTATCTGATGGATCAGGAGGAAGGCATCAACGCCTTCGCCGCCGGGTTCTCTCCCAATGACGCGGTCATCGGCATCACTCGCGGCGCGGCGACGCGGCTCAATCGCGATGAACTCCAAGGCGTCATTGCGCACGAATTCAGCCACATTCTCAATGGCGACATGCGGCTGAACCTCCGGTTGATGGGGCTGCTGCACGGCATCCTGATCATCGGCATGTTGGGGTACTTCGTCCTGAGGATGTCGTTCTTCACCGGGGGCGGGCGCCGTTCCAAGGGTGGTAAGGAAGGGTTGCCGATCATCGCCATCGGCGCGGGGCTGGCCGTCATCGGATTTGCCGGCACTTTTTTTGGCAACCTGATCAAGGCGGCGGTCAGTCGCCAGCGCGAATTTTTGGCTGACGCGTCTGCCGTGCAGTTCACGCGGCAGCCAGAGGGCATTGCCGGCGAGCTCAAGAAGATCGGCGGGTTCGCCAAAGGGTCGTCAATACAGAACCCGAACGCGCCCATCGCGAGCCACATGTTTTTTGGCGGCGCCACGTCCGGGTTCAGCGCGTTGTTTGCCACCCACCCGCCCCTGGAAGAACGTATCCGCCGCATCGATCCGTCATGGGGTGGCGAGTTCCCCGAGGGTGTCACGCGCACTGACCAGAGCGCTGCACCGAAGGCCGCAGCAGCCGGCGCGTCTGGATTCGCAGGTGCTCCGGCGGCCGCGTCTGGACTTGGGGGCGCCGTGGCCAGCATCGGCCAGCCGGGGCCGGCCCAGTTGCACTATGCCGCGCGCCTGATCGAGAGCTTGCCGCCGGCACTGGTCAAGGCGGCTCGCGAAACCTACAGCGCGCGCGCTGTCATCTATGGTCTCTTGCTGGATTCGCAGCCGGCGATTCAGCAACAGCAGTTGGCGTATCTCGAGGCCTCGGCCGAGCGCGGACTGTTCACTGAAACCGTTCAGTTGCTGCCGTCTCTCGTAGAGTTGGACGCGAAGATGCGCCTGCCTCTTCTCGAGATCGCGCTCCCGGCCCTACGCCCACTCAACACCGCTCAGCGCGAGGTGTTCGAGCGAAACGTCGTGTTTCTGATTGAGGCCGACAACAGGATCGACCTGTTTGAATGGTCGCTGCATCGGATCTTGGCGAGAGACGTCGAGGCGGTGCTGGGTCAGGGACGGCCGCCTCGCGTCAGATTTCAGTCGGTGGCGGCCGTGCGAACACAGTGCGAGCTGTTGATGTCCACGCTGGCCCACGTGGGGCAGCGTGACGCCCGCAGCGCCACGGATGCCTTCGAACAAGCCATGGCCGCGCTCGGCCTGACCGGCGCGCACATCCTGACGCCGGGAGACTGCGGGCTGGCGGAACTCGACGATGTGCTGGGCGAGATGGATCAGGCTTCGCCGAAGGTCAAGCGGAAGATTCTGGAAGGGGCCGTCGCGTGCATCGCCGCCGATCGTGAAGTGACCGCGGCCGAGGGGGAACTCCTGCGCGCCGTATCCGCCTCTCTCAGCTGCCCGATGCCACCGATCATGCTCGACTGATTCTCGCCGTCAATCCGTTGCCAAGTGCCGATTCCGAGTCCCCTGGTGTCCACCGCAGTCTTGGAGACATCTTGGAGACAACTCCGACGCGGGCCTCCTCGTTTCGATCAGGGCGCTCCAGGATCTGGAGGCGGTCGGCGTCATCGTCGTGACGCTCGCCGTCGTGTTCACCGGGATGCGGCCCCCTACTTCACCGGCCCCAGATACCGGTCCAGCCAGTCCAGCGACTCCTTGATCATCTCCGTGCGCGGCACGGAGTGGCCGCCGGGGAACACGAGCCGCTTCTTGTCCGCGGCCGGCGTGCCCAGCAGCTCGAACATCGGGCGCTGCGAGGTCTCGGGGGGGAAGAAGAAGTCCAACTCGCCGTTCAGGATCAAGGTCGGCTGCTTCACGCGGCCGATGTAGTTGATCGCGTCGGCCTCGGGGAGAGCGTGCTGGAAGCCCAGCCCCGCGACGTAGAGGACGTTCGCCTTGATGCGCGGCTCCACCGCCGGCATGATCGCCCCCAGCCCGCCCCCCCAGCTCAGGCCGTAGTAGGCGATGCGGCCGGCATCCATGTCCTTGCGCGTTTCGAGGTAGTCGATCGACCGGGCGAGGTCCTTCCCCCACATGATCACGTGGTCCTTGTAGGCCGTCGTCTCGTCCGCGTAGTCCGACGTGAGCTCGCCGCCGCGTTCGTAGGTTCCTTTGTAGATCGGGAAGATGACGGCGCGTCCGCTCTTCAGCAGGAAATCCAGGCGGCCCAGATCCAGCGATTCGCTCGAGCGGGTGTGGATCGATCCGGACCCGGGGAACTCCACGACGACCTGATACGGGGGCGTCCCGGTGGCGGGCAAGAAGAGATACGCCATCATCCGCTCGCCGCCGTAGGCCGCGTTGAAGGTGATCT
>JAQBFL010000053.1:0-3300 GCA_032123415.1 bacterium
GACGGCCGGCATTATTCTCAAGACCTATCGGGACTACAAACCCTTGCGCTTCTTCACCCAGATAGCCCTGTGCCTGTGGATCGCGGCGTTCGGGTTCTTTGCATTTCTCATGTCCGTCTACATCGAACGCGGCGGATTCACGCCTCATAAGTGGGCAGGCGTCGTATCGATCGTTCTGGCGGCAGCCGGCATGGCACTGTTCCTCGTCGGGGTTGTCGCCGAGATGTTGGACCGGATACGGGTCACACTGGATGAGGCGCTGTTCAGGATCCGGCGACTCGAGAAGAAACTCTCGGACATCGAGAAGCGCTAGCGGAATGGAGAATTTCGTTCGGTATTCGCATTCTTCACCCGTGGACTTTGCTCCGACGCAGGAGGAGCTAAGTCCGACGCACTGCTAGGGTCCATCACTTGTGCAACGTTTCTGAGGCACCATAGCGGAATATGGAAGATCAGAATCTTCGGGCGGTCGGAATGGGAGGACGCCGCGGGTTGGCGATCACGCTGGCGCTGCTGGCGCTACTGAGCCTCACCGTGCGTCTCGTTCAACCACTGTGCCCCGACACGACGGTCTATCTGCTGCACACCCGGACCTGGTTGGAGACCGGAAACCGCTATGGGAATTCCCACGACTCGAAGGGACCGTTGCTGATCTGGTTGTCGGCACCGGTTGTCCACATGGTTGGCGCCGGCGCCCCGGCCGCGGGTCTTCTGCGCGGTCTCGCCGCCCTGGTCACCGCCGGGGCGATATGGACGCTGTCCCGCCGCCACGCCCCGGCCGGCCGCTGGCCCTGGTTGGCGGCGTCGCTCGTCGTTGTCCTGCCGGTGGCCCCATCGCTGTGGGGTGACAGCCTGCGGCCCGAGGATTATGCAACCGCCCTCACTGCCGGGGTTCTGATCCTCGGCCACCGAAAAACACGCGGCGCATTCTGCGCCGCCGGCGCGCTGACGGCCGCCGCCTTTTTCCTTAAGTCGCTCCTCATCCTTCCACCCGCCGTCATCCTGACGGGGTTGCTGGTGTATCGCGCAAAAGCGAACCGGCGCATTCCCTGGGCGGACGCCGGAGCGATGGCCGGTGGCGCCTTGCTCGCGGTCGGCCTGATTCTCGGGGCGCTCGCGGCAACCGACTCCCTGCCGGATTGGTGGCGGCAGACCGTGACTTGGCCTGCAGAATACCGGCAGACCCCGCCGGAGGACCCCGCCACCGACACCGGCCTCGCCGCCCGCGCGCTGGCGCTGTACAAGGCCACGGACGATCCGCATCGCCCCTGGCTGATGCCGCTGAAGATTCCGGCAACATTGATCCGCTCCGGCCTGGCCCCGTTGTTTCTTCTTGCGCTCGTCATGATCTGGCGGCCGGCCGGACGGTGGAACGCCCTGCACGCCCTGATCGGATGCTGGGTCCTCGGCGAACTCTTCAAGCTGGGTCTGGAATACCGGCGCTGGATGTATCCGGCCGCGGGTCTGATTCCACCGCTGCTGCTGTGGATCGGGTTGGCGCCGACAGGCCCGCGGCGCGTCCGATGGCTGCCCGCACTGACGCTGCTGGCCACGATGCCCCTGCTGCTGGGCCTGCTGGTGCACGCCGGAACGCTTGCGCGGGCGCGGTTGACGGGCGCACCACTCGGCCCATATGAAGAACTGGCCGGCCAACTGCACGCCATCTATCAGCCGGGCGAAACGCTGCTTGTGCTGGACAATAACTATGCCTTGCACCTGCTTCTGCCGGCGCCGGCGCCGCCGCCGGTGCTATCGCTGCATGCCGCCATGGTTAACCCGGCAGAACGTGGCGCGCTCCAACGAACACTCCAGGCCTCGCCCCCAAACTGGCTGGTCGGCAAGGAACCCGCCTACACCGCCATACGCCTCGACGACCCGGCCTCGCCGACGGTGAAGGTGACCGAGCGCGCCGGCGAACTATTCATCTCCGGCCCGTACCCGTTGGCCGTCACCAACGGCTCCTCATGGGCGCGTCGCCGGGCGTCGCCATCGCAGCGCTGACGGATTGCGCGCCAATGTTTTCACCGGGGACAGCGGATTACCGGTTCTTTTGCCTGACTGTCCCGAACATTGCACGAGTCGTTCCACGCTCGTGCCTCTGCGCGAGAATGTCTTTTGTTTCTTTGTGCCTCTTCGCGGCTAATATACCAGAACTTCCTTAACTTCCGGCACAGCGCCTGACTCATCATCCGCGAATATCAGCCACAGGTAGTTGAATACCCCGGGTAGATCCGCATCAAGCACTTCGCCAACGTCATACCACTCGTCCGCATCCAGGCTTCCGAGCATCTGGACATCTGTGAGCGAGCCATCCGTCAACAGCAGCTCCACCGCGTCGACTGTGACTTCTTCGGAGTAAGCCAGCAGTATCCACCAGCCACCGGCGTCAGCCGCTCCTGTCCATGCGGTCTCTTCGTCGCCGTCAACCGCAAGCCAGCCAGACGACTCTTCGCCTTCAACGTCGTCGCCCGTCAGCACTTTGTCTACAACCGGACCCGTTGCGACCTGAATGCTCTTGTCATTCTGAGGCAACACAGCCGGACCCGAAGGTGTGATGACTATCCGGTCGAAGTTCCCTACCCAGCCGTTTGCATTCCCGCTATCCATCTCGAGCCGTATCACGGGCGATCCGGAGCTTATGCTTATACCCGGAATCGAAACATCCTGGTACGTCGACCACCCGCCCGTATTGGGTACCGTCTTAGTGGTGCCCACCGGCACGCCATTCACCTCGAGGTGGAATGTCCCGCCAAGCCCGTTGCAGGCGACTCTCACAGCCATGTCGTAGGTGCCTGACCCGGCAGTGACCGTGTATTCCAGCCACTCACCGGCCCTCGTCCAGCCCACCAGGTATCCGTTCCCAGCCCCGGCATCTGCAGCTATGTCCACATTATCAGACCTGTATACTGCGCCCACGTTACCGATCGTCGTGTCCAAATATGCCACTCCAGACCCATCGGTATCATAATTCTCACACTCTATCGTGCCGGGCAGTGAAGTCGGCGTATACGGAGTCTGCGGTATTTCCTGCAGGATCCGGATCTGGTCAAAGTTCCCGACCCAGCCGACTGCATTCACTCCGTCCATATAGAGCTTCAACACCCGCGTTCCTGTCGACAGGCTTATCCCGCCTATCTCAACCGTTTCATATGTACCCCAGCTACCGGTGTTCGGCATCGTCACCGTACTACCAACAGGACTGCCATCGACCTCGAAATGGAATGTGCCCCCTGCCAGGTTACATGCCACTTCCACCTCGATCCGGTACATACCGCCCGCGCTGACGTCTATCGTATACTC
>JAQBFL010000054.1:0-6290 GCA_032123415.1 bacterium
GTGTCCGCATAGAGCTTGTTGGTCAGGAGGCCGGTGGCAAGATCGTACGACCAGGTGGTCTTGTCAAAAGCTGAAATCCTGAAACGCTGAAATTTCGTTTGTGCCGCGGTAGGTGTACATCGCGGTCATGCGGCCCTGGTCGTCGTATTCGTAGGCGACGGGGTAGGTGGCGCCCCAGGTGGCCAGGAGGCGGCCTTCGGGGTCGAAGTGGTGGTGCGTGGCCTGACCGAGGGCGTTGGTTGTGGCGATGCGGCGGCCGGTGGCGGGGTCGTAGGCGTAGGAGGTGCGGTTGGAGGCGGCGCTTTTCGTCCTTGCCGCGCCTGCCTGTTTGGGGGCATGTAGCCGCGTCACAAGATCGCTGATTCCATCGTGCAAAAATGTTCTCTCATGCGCCCAGCCGTCTATCTTTTTTGCAAATGTCATACAGCAACCCCTGTAAAGCTTGCGCCTTCGGCATAGAACGCCTTTTCCTCTGCATTGCGGGGAGTAGCCGGTTCTGAGTCTGACATCGGGCATAACGCCATGCAAAGTTCCCAAGATGGTCTCAGTTCAACATCAACGTCGCAATCCGCATGAACTACAGCCTCGTATGCCGGACCCGGCAGCGCCTGGAGAATGTCGTTTTGTGCTTTCGCCAACAGTGCAGATTGTCGTTTCTTCGTAATCACGCGACACCCCCTTTCAGGATCGCCGCCTTGACGGTCTCGACGTTCTCCGGGGTCATGCCCTCGACAAGCTCACGCGCCCATGCCGGCAGGGTTTCCCGGTGGGGTAGTGCCGGCGTCGGTTTGCCATTGAGGCGCCGTGCCATTTCGATGGAGTACTCCGCCCCGAGGTGCTGATAGTGTTCAAGCATATCGTCGGTAGTGTGGCCGGTGATGCGCTTGATCAGTGCGGCCGGCATTCCCGCGACCGCCGCCTGCGTCACATAGAAGTGCCGGAATGAATGCGCCCCGTAGAGAACCACGGCCCGCGCCACCCCCGGTCTGGTTTCGCTGGTCTGGAGTCCGGTCTTCTCGAAGATGCGGCCAATCCGCTTCGTAAGTGTCGATCCGTTGTCGCGTTCGTACTCTGCCGCCAGGTCGGGGAATATCTTAGTCTGTCAAGAAGCGTACACAAAAGCGGGGTGGTTCATCAACTCAGAACCACAACAAGCCACAAGCGTTTCATAAACGCCAAACAAACCGGCATCAGTCCGCCAACTCTTAATCAGCGGGTCGTGGGTTCGAATCCCTCCACCTCTACCACCCGGCGGCCGACGTCAGCCGCCGGTGACGACGCGGTGAGCCAGCCGGCACCAGGCGATGACGCGTTCGACGTCGGCGCGCACGGTGCTGATGTCCTTCATGATGAACTCGCACGGCATGCCGCCCGATTGAGAGAGGCGGTCGCGCAAATCCTTTTCCGCCCGGGCGGCGTCGAAACGGTCCTCGGCCAGGATGGCGGGGCTGGGCTTGTGACTGAACACATAGCGTTGACGCGCTTCAGCGGCCGCCTTGGCCACGTTGCACCAGGGGCTGATCGAGATCTTGCGCAGCCGCGGCACGGTGGCCAGCATCGCCATCTTGTTGTGCACCGGCTCGCAACACCCGTAGTAGTTGAGACCGCAGCGGGACATGATTTCGTTCTCGTAGCGCAGCGCGAACTCCTCGTGCATCGCGGGCGACACGTCGCTGAAGATCTGCGGCGTCGCGCCGCCCCACTGATCGATCGTCCGCACGCGGGCGGGGTCGGCGCCGGGCTGTGGAAGATCGCGGGTGTAACCGGCGGCCCCCGAGCCGACACGGCTGAGCACGCGCGAGTCGCTCAGCAGGTTCAGCGCGGCCAGTTGATCCATGCTCGCCAGCGTCGAGTCGGTCATGCGCCGCATGAGAGCGTGGATGAACTCGGGGCGGTCAGACAGCGCCATGAGAGCCTCGGTGACGCCCGTCCACCGCACCAGGGTGTCCCACGCGGTGAAGAAATGCTGCCGCGTGCCGACGAGCTCCACGGGGAGCAAATCGCCGAACAAATCGCCGATGAAGGCCGCTTCACGCTCCGTCGCCTCGGCATCGTAAACGGCTGCGGGCATGCGAATCTTTTCGATGTCCGCCGTGTCGCGGATGACCGGTTCATAGTGATGCGAGACGATATACGAGTCGCCCTGTGCGATTTGTTGTTCGCGCGTTTCCACGCCATAGTCCGCGTTCCGCACGACCTTGCCGACCTCGTAGACGCCCTGGACGACCTCGTCGCACGCCAGGCGGCGTGCGGTGAACAACTGACGCAGCAACCCCAGCTCGATCCGGCGGCACTGGGGGTCGCGGCACCGCGGGCGCAGCTCGTCGACAGCGTTCTCGAACTCGCCCCATGGAATCTCCGTGATCCAGAGCATGGGGCGCTCGGGGCGCAGGTCGTTCAGCGCGGTCCAGAGCCGGATCCGTTCTTGCTGAATGGGAAGGGCGGCAAGCTCGGCCACCTCGCCGGCCAATCGCCGCAGCACGTTCCGATCATGCGCCTTGTCGCTCATCGTATCGCCTCCAGCCCGAATCCCGCGGGCTCCCGGGTTCGATTTGCCAGCCGAAGCATGAAGACGGCGCGGGGTTTTGTCCAGCGGGAACAATTTCGTTGAATTGCCTCCGGTGAATGGGCTAGTCTTTCGCTTCACACCGATATCCGTGAAGAGGACGAACGAGTGCGTATGGCCACTGAAAAGGCGGCATCGATCAAGTGGCAGCTTCCCATGCAGCGGGTGCTGGTCGCCCTGGCGCCGATCGTCGTCTCTTCGATCTACTTCTTCGGCTGGCGGGCTTTGTGGATCGTGGCCCTGTGCAACGCGGCCGCTTTCGCGACGGAGTGGGCCTTCTGCCGCGTCTACAAGGAACCCGTCTCCTCCGCCGTGTTCGTCACGGGAACGCTTTTCGCGTTGAGCCTGCCACCGCCGATTCCCTCCTGGATGGCCGTGGTGGGGGCCGTCTTCGGGATCGCCTTCGGCAAGATGGTCTTCGGAGGCTTCGGCAAGAACATCTTCAACCCGGCCCTGACCGGGCGGGCGTTCATTTACATCAGTTTCGGCGCGCACATGACCGCCATGTGGTCGGATCCGGTCGCGGGCGCGGCGGGCGGCTTCCTGGCTTGGGCCCCCGACGCGATCACGCAGGCGACGCCCGGCATACTGATGAAGTCCGGCCGGGAATTCGGCCCGCTCGCACTCATCCTCGGGCGGACGGCGGGAACGCTCGGCGGGACGAGCACGCTGCTGGCGGTTCTCGGCGGCGCCTACATCCTGTGGCGCAAGGCCGCCAACCATCGGATCGTCGTGGCGGGATTCGCAGCCTTCTTCGCCGTGCAGACGCTGCTGTGGGTGGCCGGCGCCGGGCGTGCCATCGATCCCATCCGCGCCGCCGTGGCCGGCAATGCGGTTTTCGGCATCCTGTTCTACGCCACAGACCCCGTGTCGGCCTGCAAGACGAATGAGGGCCGCTGGCTGTATGGCGCCTTCATCGGCGCGATGTCATCCCTGATCGGCGTCTTCTCCGCCTGGCCCGCCGGAACCATGTTTGCCATTCTGCTGGCCAATATGTTCGCCTCGATCACCGACTACTCCGTCAAAGCGTTGCGAAAGAAAGGCGGGGCGGCGGCATGAGCAAGAAGGCCGGCGCCTTGAGCGAGCGGTTTCGGACGGTCTGGTTCATGGCCCTGATCACCTTTGTGTCGATCTCGATCGTGGCGTCCATCCACCTGGCCACGGCGGACATCGTCGAGCGCAACGCCACGCTGTTCATGAAACGCGCGGTCGCCGAGGCGGCCGGGCTGCCGCCGTTCGCGGAGGCGGCGTCCCTGCTGGAGTGGTATGATGCGAGCGTCAAGCCGACTCCCGCCGGCGGAACGCCGGACTACTACCTCGTGCAGGACGAGGCGCGGGGCATCTCGAACGCCCGCGTGTTCGTGCGCACGGGAGCCGGACTCTGGGGGCCCATCCGCGCCGTGGCGGGGTTGAGCGCGGACCTGTCAACCTTCACCGGCGTGACGTTCGTGGACCAGAACGAGACCCCGGGGCTGGGGGCGCGCATCTCCGAGGCATGGTTCCGGGAGCAGTTCAAAGGCAAAACCGGCCCCTTGCGTGCGGTACCGGAGCACACGCGTTCGGCGTCGCCGGAGGAATTCGACGCGATCACGGGCGCGACGATCACCACGACCGCGGTGCGCGATATTCTGAACGAACTGGCGGCCGAGGCCCGGGGGCGGACCGCCGCGGCCGCGGCGGGCGGGAACTGACGGCGATTCGAGGCGCAACCCATGGCATGGCGCAAAGAAAAGAAGGTGTTTCTGGCGAACATCGGGGCCAATAACCCCGTCTTCGTTCAGATTCTGGGCATCTGCTCGACGCTGGCCGTGACGAACGTGCTGGAGAACACGGTTGTCATGTGCATCGGGCTGCTGTTCACGCTGACGCTCTCGAACTTCACGGTGTCCCTGATGCGGGCGTGGATCCCGTCGCGCATCCGCATGATGGTCGAGGTGCTGATCATTGCCTGCTATGTGATCGTCGTGGACATTGTGCTGAAGGCGTACCTGCCGGACGTTTCGCGGCAGCTCGGGCCGTACGTGGGTCTGATCATCACTAACTGCATCGTCATGGGGCGCGCGGAAGCTTTCGCGCTCCAGAACCCGCCGGGGTTGTCGGCCCTGGACGGCTTCAGCGCCGGGGTGGGCTACTCGTATGTGCTGCTGGTTATCGCCATTGTCCGCGAGCTGCTCGGGTCCGGTTCCGTCTGGGGTCACCGGGTCATGGGCGACTGGTGGGTCAACTGGTCGATCATGGTCATGGCGCCGGGCGCCTTTTTCATCCTCGCGGTGTTTATCTGGATCGTCAAGGGAGCGTGGATGAAGCCGGCCGCGCCCGTCGCGGGAGGGAAGAAGTCATGAGCGAAGTCTCAACCCTGCTGGCCGTGATCTTTTCCGCCGCGTTCACCGGCAACATTCTGCTGACCAATTACCTCGGGATGTGTTCGTTCCTCGGCGTGTCGCGCGAAGTGAAGACGGCGGCCGGGCTGGGCGCGGCCGTCGTGTTCGTCATCACGGCCACCAGCGCGCTCAACTGGCCGATCTACCATTTCATACTCGTGCCGTTGGACCTGACCTACCTGAGCTTCATCGTGTTCATCGTCGTGATTGCCGCGTTCACCCAGCTCGTGGAGATGATCATCGAGCGCGTGTCGGAAGGGCTGTATGCCGCGTTGGGCATCTTCCTGCCGCTGATCACGGTCAACTGCGCCATCCTGGGCGCCACGCTGTTCATGATCATCCGCGAGTACACGTTCGCCAAGTCCGTCGCCTACGGCTTCGGGGCCGGCCTGGGGTGGACGCTGGCCATTCTGGCCATGGCGGGCATTCGCGAGAACATGGTGCGCGCCCGCGTGCCGCGCGGGCTGGAAGGCGCCGGCATCACACTGGTGATCGCCGGCATCATGGCGCTGGCCTTCATGGGCTTCAACGGGATGGCAAACCCCTGACCGGAGGATTCGCGTTGGAGTTTCTGATTCCATTTCTGATCGGGGTCGGCGTCGCCTGCGCCATCACCACGTTCCTGGCCGTCCTGATGGCGATCGCGGACGCCACCATCGGGAACTACGGGCAGGTCAAGATCGTGATCAACGGGGAGAAGGAGTTCGTCGTCAACGGCGGCGGCACGCTGCTGAACACGCTCAAGGACCAGAAGATATTCATTCCCTCCGCGTGCGGTGGCCGCGGCTCCTGCGGTCTGTGCAAGCTGACGGTGCTCGAGGGGGCCGGTTCGGTCCTGCCCACGGAGCTGCCGTGGCTCAACGCGGAGGAGCGCCGCAAGAACGTCCGCCTCAGTTGCCAGGTCAAGGTCAAGCGAGACCTCAAGATCGAAGTGCCGGAGGAGCTTTTCAGCGTCCGAGAGTTCCGCACGCGCGTGACGGCGATCCGCGACCTGACGCACGACATCAAGGAAGTGCGCCTGCAACTGATCGATCCGCCGGAGATGGACTACCGCGCCGGGCAGTTCGTGCAAATCGAGGTGCCGGAGTACGAGCTGACGGACGAACCGGTCTACCGCGCGTACTCCATGTCGTCGGAGCCCTTCAGCCGCAACGAGATCGAGATGGAAATACGCTACGTGCCGCAGGGCATCTGCACCACGTATGTCCACCAGCGCCTGAAGGAAGGCGACACAATGACCATCAACGGACCCTACGGCGACTTCCACCTGCGGGACTCGCAGCCAGTCTTGCATGCGCATCGCACGCCCGTCGGCGGACGGCTCGACGGGAGACGCTTCAGCC
>JAQBFL010000055.1:0-10184 GCA_032123415.1 bacterium
GGTCAATGCGACCGAGATGTGGCAGGAGGAGACGTTCGACCTCGATACCATCGACAAGGAACTCGGCTTCGCCAAGTCCTCGGGCTACACCGCCGCGCGCATGGTTCTGCCCCAGATCGTATGGGAAGCAGATGCGGACGGGCTGAAGGAACGCATGGGCGATGTGCTCGCCAAGGCGCGCAAGCATAGCATCGGCGTCGTGTTCGTGTTGTTCGACGACCGTAACGAGGCCGGTAAGGAGCCCTACCTGGGCAAGCAGGCCGACCCCGTGCCGGGCGTGCACAACAGCCAGTGGACTCCCTGCCCCGGACCGACCAAGGTCGAAGACAAGTCCCAGTGGGTCAAGCTGGAAGAGTATGTCAACGACATCGTGGGCAGCTTCCGCGCGGACCGGCGTATTCTCTTCTGGGACGTCTACAACGAGCCGGGCAGCTCCGGCATGAACGAGAAGTCCATCCCGCTGGTCGAGGCGGCCTTCGAGTGGGCGCGCGCGGCCGATCCCAACCAGCCCCTGACCTCGGGCATCTGGGCCGACGCGGGCAGCCGACTCTCGAAAACGCAGATGGAGCTTTCCGACGTCATCTCGTTCCGCGCCTACGAGAACCCCAACGATCTGAGTTCCAAACTCATGCTCTGCCAGACCCTCGGCCGCCCGCTGATCTGCTCGGAATTTCTCCGGCGCGACCAGGGCAACACCTTCGAGTCCTCGCTCAAGCTGTTTGCCGAACAGCACGTGGGCTGGTTCAGCGGAGGCCTCGTGGCCGGCAAGACGCAGACCTACCTGCCTTTCGACTCCAAAGCGGGGGCCACCGAAGACCCGAAGGTGTGGCAGTTCGACGTGCTGCATCCCGACGGCAAGCCGTATGACGAGAAGGAAATCGAGTTGATCCGCAATTTCGTTTTCATGCCGTAACAGCCACGCGCCCCGCGATAGAACCGCGGCGGATGAAAGGGAAGTTGCAGCATTAGAGCACAACGAAAAGAGCAGGCAAATATGAACATGACAAGGGGTAGATGGCATGTGTCGGCCGCGGTGGGTATCGCGGTAATCTGGGCGCCTTACGCCCTTGGCCAGGCCGGGGTGTCGACGACGTCGCGCACCTCGGACTACAGTCAATGGGGCGGCGCCGAAACACAGGCGCGCGGCAGCGTGGACCTGGGTGTGAGCGTGAACGCGGGAGATCTGGAAGTACGCCCGCACGCTGGCGTCTGGGCTGTGTATGACGACAACGTGAACCTGGACCGCGAGGGTGAGGTGGACGACATCTACGTGTCATTCGCGCCCGGCGTCATGATGTTGTACGGCAATCCCGAGCAAAACTACATCGTGTTCGATTACACGCTGGAAGCGGTCCGGTATGACGAACAGACCGACCTCGACTACGAAAGCCACAGCGGCTCGGCCGATGCACACTACGAAATGTCCAAGACGACCTTTCATGTCGCGGACCGCTATGTCGACAAGCGGGTGACAGATTCTGAGGTCGGCGAGGACGTACGCAAGACGCACAACGCCGCGACACTGGACGTCGAGCGGCTCATCAGCTCGAAGACCTCCGCCGGAGTCAATGGCATGTGGGAGTTCCATGACTATGAACGCCGCGACTACGTCGACTATGACGAGTACCGCGCGGGCGGTCGTTTCTACTACCGCGTGCACCCCAAGACCGACGTGTTCGCGGACGCGGGATACGGCTGGGTGGACCTGCGCCCCCTGCCGGCGGACGTGAACCGCGACTTGAGCGAGCGGCTCGACAAGCCGATCGACGACAGCTACGGCGACGCGGAGTACCTGGAAATGGGCGGCGGCGTCCGGGGACAGGTAGGCCGCAAAAGCCAGGCCAGCGGCCGAGTTGCCTACCAGCAACGCGATTTCGAGAATGACTCGATCGAGGGCTTGGAAGAGTGGGTAATGAGCATGTCGTACATCACGAAGTTCACGGCGCGCTTTCAGGGAGGTGTCGAAGTTTCCCGACGTATCGTGCCATGGACCACGCGACCGGGCAATTCGGCCGTGTCCACGAGCGTGAACCCCTTTGTACGGCGTCAGCTCTGGCGCAACCGGGTCAGCGTTTCGGCCAGCATGAGGTACGACAACGCAGAGTATTACGAGACGGACGGCCGCAAGAGCCGGGAAGACGAAACGTGGTCGTTCAGCGGCCTGATCGACTGGAAGGCGCTCGATTATCTGACGCTGGGCGGCGGCTACGGCTACACCAAGGTGGATTCGTCTGAAAACGAGTCCGACGCCGAGCGCAACACGGTCATTGCTCGCGCCATGTGGAACTATTGATGAGGCGCGGTCCTCCGGACACAGTAACGGCCGGCGTCCCGGCGGGATGCCCGGCGCGGGGCGGAACGGCACGCTGGGTGGCGGCGCTGAGCGTTGTCTTGTTGGCGGCGGGATGTCTGAGCGGCGTCACGCGGCCTGATGCGATCGCGCCCGACTTGACGCCTGAAATGTTGGATCTGCCGGCCTTCGAAATCCCGGTAGCGGGCGATCCTGCGGATGGAGCGGCGAGCGGCATCGCGCTGCTCTCATCCCCCACGCCGGACGACGCGGTAGCGTCACTGACGAGCGATCCGCCGACCGATCACACGGCAGCACCCGATGGCGTCGGTGACGCGCACTTGGTTCAGCCTTTCGACAGCCTGCGTATCGACGTCTTCGGCGAAGCCGATATCTCGGGCGACTACCCGGTTACCGCGGAAGGCGCCATCCGACACCCGCTGCTGGGCAGCGTCCCCGTTGCGGGGATGACCTTGGACCAGGTGGAGGCAACCCTGATCGCGAAACTCGGGCGCGATTACCTGGTCTCGCCGCGCGTCACGGTGCGTATGGAGCGGTCCAGCGGCCGGCAGGTCACGATTCTGGGCGAGGTCAAGAAACCGGGAACCTATCGAGTGTCGCCGGACGACCGCCTGTCGCTACTGCGTCTCGTCGCGCTCGCCGGAGGGTTCACGGACCTCGCCCGCGTCACGCATGTTCGAGTCATCCGCGACCGGGGCGGCGAGGAACTGGTCACACGGGTGAACGTCTCCGACCTCCTCAGGGGCCGCGGGCAGGACAGAACGGCCGATTACGATCTGATGGCCGGGGACATCGTCATGGTGCCCGAAGCCGTATGGTAACAATTCCATGAGCGAAACCTATTACGGATCCAACGAATTGGACCCCGAACTGGCGCGCGGCGGACAGGGGCGCGGGGCGCTGACATGGCGGGACTACGTTCACATTCTCGTCGAGCGGTTCTGGGTGCTGGCCACGGTCTGCGCCGTCGTCATGACCGCATCCGTGCTGCACACAAACCGCAAGGTGCCGATGTTCCAAGCCGGCGCGCGCATCCAGATGGACGTGCCCCAAGCCAAGGCCGTACGGGACGACGACATGGTCGATGTCAACACGCGCGACTCCACGTACATCGCGACGCAGGTCAAGATTCTCCAGAGTAGCTCGCTGGCGGGTCTTGTCGGTGTGCGGCTGTTCGAGGAGAACCGGACGCCCGGAGCGGCGCTGTCCGCGACCGAACTTGGCGGCATCGTCCATCGCGCGGTTCGCGCGGAGCCCGTGCCGGGGACGCGCATGGTGGACATCGTGGCCGTGCACACGAATCCCGAGACTGCCGCGGAGATCGCCAATGGAATGGCCGAGACCTATATCGAGGAGAACCTGAGCCAGCGCATGAAGTACTCCGTGGAAGCCTTGGTGTGGCTGCGCCGACAGGCGAATGAATACAAGACGAGCCTCGACGGTTCGGAACTTGAGCTCCAGAAGTACAAGGAGGAGACGCTGGGCGCGTCGCGCGTCGACGAGCAGAACGTCGTGACGGCCAAGTTGCGCGACCTGAGCTCCTCGCTCACCGCGGCCGAGACCGAGAGGCTGAGCCTCGATACGGAGTGTCGGAAGATCGAAAGCAGGCGGAAGACGGATGGCGATCTGACCCAGGTCAGCGTCATTGCGTCCGATTCGCTGGTCGCCGCGGCGAAGGCGGAGTTGCTGAACAAGCAAACTGAGATCGCCGTCCTCCGCGGGCGGTACCGCGAAAAGCATCCCGCGCTGCTGCTCGTCGAGCAGCAACTGGCCGAACTGGGCGTCAAGCTGGACAAGGCGTGCCAACTGGCGGCCGAAGGCGTGTCGTCGCGCTTGGCCATGGCCCAGTCCAAGGAGGATGCGATCCGGCGGGAGTTCTCCGAGCAGCAGAAGAAGGCCTTCGAGCTGGACCGCAAGCTGCTGACCTACGAGGAGTTGCTGCGCAACGTCGAGGCGGACCAGGCGCTGTACAACTCGATGCTGGCGCGCATGAAAGAAACCAGTGTCGCCGGCAAGTTGGAGACCAACAACATCAGACTGGTCGATACAGCCGCCGTGCCGGGCGCTCCGTTCAACATCAACCGGCGCCGGGAGACCATGCAGGCGGCGGGACTCGCACTGTTCCTGGGCATCGGCCTCAGCTTCCTGCTGCATTTCGCGGATGACCGGATCAGGCGCTCCGAGGACCTGGAACAGGGAGTCGGGCTGCCTGTTCTGGCCATCGTACCCCGCATCAGCGGCCGCACGGAGACGCTCCGCGCCCGCGTGACGCAGGAGGACCGCCAGTCCGCGGCCGCGGAGGCATTCCGGACTCTGAGGGCCAGCCTGGTTTTGAGTCCGGCGGCCAGGAAGGCCCGGCTGCTTATGGTCACCAGCGCGCACCCGAGCGCCGGCAAGTCGCTGGTTTCGTCAAACCTCGCGATCGTCCACGCTCACAATGGAATCCGGACGCTGCTGATCGATGCGGACCTGCGGCGGCCGTCCCTGAACCGGGCCTTCAACGTGGCGTGCGATACGGGGCTGTCGCATGTCCTGGCGGGCGACGTTCCATGGCGCGATGTGGTGATCGCCACGCCCATCGAGAACCTCGACATCATCACGGTGGGCCGCATCCCGCCCAATCCGGCTGAGCTCCTGGGCAGCTCGGAGATGCGCAAGCTGCTCCACGAGGCTTGCGAATCATACGAGAAGGTCTTTCTCGACTGTCCGCCCGTCTTCGGGCTGAGCGATCCGCTGGTTCTGCTGCCGCAGGTGGACGGCGTGCTTTTTGTCGTTCACTTCAACAAGTCGCGCCGCCGCGCGGTCCAGCAAGCGGTTCAGAAGATGCGCGGCGGCCAGACGCCGATCGTGGGCGCGGTGATGAACGACGTTAATCTGAGCCGGCCCGGCGGGTACTACTATTACTATCACCAGTATTCCGACTACTACGGCCACTACGGAAAGAGGGATCGAAAAAAGACGTGATCGCGTCGCTGCTTCTGATGGTCGCGCTGGTCTTCGCGGCGTGGAGCTATGGCGGTGTGGAGCCGTGGGCTCTGCAATGGGTGCAGATGCTGGCGTTGCTCGGAGTGGCGGCCTTGCTGCCGGAGGCACGGCTGCGTCGCCAGGCGGAAGACGCCCCCGCGTCCCAGGACGCTCAGCCGTTCTTCGACTGGCGATGGGCCGCGCCGCTCCTCGCGCTGGCCGCGTTCGTAGGTGTGCAGGCCTTGAACGCCTCGCACCTCTACACCCCGGGCGACGAGGGCCTGTGGCCCCGTCCGCATCTGGCGTGGCTCCCGCGTAGCGTGTCGCGCGGCGTTTCGGTCGAATCCCTGCTTTTGCTGTTGACCTACGCAGCCATCATGGCCGGCTGCCGGGCGGCCTGCCCGCTGCGCGGCCGCCGTCTCTTCTTCCTGGGCGCCCTCTTGCTCAGCGGCTCGTGCATGGCGGTGCTGGTCCTCATGCAACGCTATGTCAACCCCGACCCTCCCCGCGTCATGACAGGTATGTTCGTTAACGAAAACAACTACGCGGCGTATGCCAATCTGCTCATGCCGGTGGCCCTGTGGCTTGGCCGCGGGTTCCAGCGCCGCGCGGCGGTACGGCTGGATCGCAGCCATCCCGGCCATCTGCTGTACCTGGCGGCAGGGCTGCTCGCGGCCTCCGTGCTGGTCTCGGGATCCCGTTCCGGCATTCTGGTTACGCTGGGACTCTTCGCTCTGTGGGTGACGGACGAGCTGGCGCACCGACGCCGGGAAGGCATGCCCCTGGACGTTCCCCGCCTGCTGGCGCTGGCCGCTCCTCTCGCCGCCGCCGCACTCGTCTTCTTTGCCTACTCCGGGGGGCGCCTGGGCGCGGACCTTAAGTCCTTGGATGGTCTTGCGCCGGCCCTGCACGGCCGCCTCGCCGTGATCGACGGCATGGGGCGAATGTTCAGGGACCGCTGGGCCTGCGGAACGGGAGCCGGCACTTTCGCCGCCGCATTCCCCTACTACCAGCCCCGAGAACTGACCGGCCTCTACTTCCGCTACGCCCACAACGACTGGCTGCAGTACGCCGTGGAACTCGGACTGGCGGGAACCGCTCTGCTTGCGGCGCTGGTTGCCGGATCGCTCTGGCCGGCGCTGAGTCGCACGAGGCAGCGATGGATCCGGCATGCGGAGGGCCATGGCGCCGCCGCGGAATCGGGCCGCCACTCGTCACATCGCGGCGAACCACGGCAAGGTTCAATCCTCGCAAGCCATGAGCGACGCGGCCTCCTGGCGGCCCTGGCGGGGATCAGCCTGCACGCCCTGATCGATTTTCCGATTCACATCCCCGCCGTCGCCGCCCTCGCGGCCGCCTGGGTCGGCCTCGCCGGCTGCCCCGCACAGCGAGGAAACAACCACGCTGCACGATAGGGCGTGCTGAGCGACGGCCATTCTCATGGCGGCCCACTGTCCGAGATCGGACGATCGCTTCGCCATGTTGGCTATGCATGCCACTCCCCCCATCCTCGATCCATTCCTTCTCAAGATTGATAGCGCGTTTTCTCGCGATTCTGACAAGACAGGCCCTCCAGGCGGCTCGAACGCATGTTTTTTGGTTTTTTCTCCAGAAAACCCCATGCGTCGTTACTCGGGGTTCATGGCCCTTCGATCCGGTTGAGGACCGTGACATATGGCCCCCCATGGTTTGGCCTTACCCACGCCCCTCAGGTGACTCGCTGCTGGTACGCATGCTGCTTAATAAACAGCGGGCGCAGCGAGAGAGAGTTCACACGACGGAGGAGAAACCATGAAGAATCAAACAATCAACACGACGCTACTGAGCGGACTGGTTGCAGCTTGGATGCTGTTTCCTGGATATGCGGATGCGAAGAAGCCTGTGGCCGCGTCGCCGGAGAATACGACCGACACGACGACGGAATCGGTTCCCGAGCCCGCGGCCGCCACGGCCCTTCGCGCAAAGGTGACGGTTGCGGCCGACGGACTGCATGTGGTGACGGCGGCTGACCTGGCGGCCCTGCTGGGACTGACCACGGCATCCGTCTCGACATCCATCGGCAACGGCGCGGTGCGCATCTCCAACATGGGCTACGGCGTTTCCTGGATGCCCTCGGCGGACGCCAAAGCGGTCTACTTCTTCGGCCAGAGCGTGGACAATCCCTATGGCGGCGAGAATGTCTATTGGATCGAGGTCGGCGTCGCCGGCACGAAGATCGCCAGCAGGAGGACACGCTCCGCGAGTCCCGTGTCGAACCTGACAGGCTTTCAGGACCAGGCCCGCGCCGAGAAGGATCTGCTCCACGCCACACGGCTGTTCTTCGATGCCGACGCGGACTTCTGGCTGTGGGACTATGTCATGCCGCCCTATGCGGGCTACACGCGCAAGCCGTTCACGGTCGATTTGCCCGAAGTGTCGACAGCCACGGCCACCGCGCAAATCCGCGTGCGTCTGCACGGCGGAATGGCCCAGACCGCCAACCCGGACAATATCGTGCGCTTCTACGTCAACGGCGCCGCGGCCGGCCAGGCAAGCTGGGATGGCGCCACGGCTTACGAGGCCGTCCTGGACGTGTCGCAGAGCGTCCTGGTCAGCGGAGCGAACACGGTCGAGGTCGAAGGCGTTGTGCCGGCCGGCTGCAGCTACGGGTTTTCTTACGTCGACTCCATTGAGGTGACGTACCGGCGCCGCTATGCCGCCTTGAACGACAGCCTCAAGGCCGGCGCTTCCGGCAACAGCATCGTCACGGTGACCGGCTTCGGCGCCTCGGACATCAAGGTCTTCGATGTCGCCAACCCGCGCGCGCCGGTGATGCTCTCCACGGTGAATGTCGATGGTTCCGCGGGCGACTACCGCGTCACCTTCCGCCCGCCGTCGACCAGCTCGACGTACCTGACCGCGGCGCTGTCCCGCGCCCGCACGCCCTCGTCTATGGAAGCCCGCGTGTCGGCGAACCTGGCCGATCCGGCCAACGCCGCGGACTACGTGATCGTCACAGCCGAATCCCTGCGCGGCGCCGTCGGGCGGCTGGCCGACTACCGCCGGAGCCAGGGGCTCGAGGTCCTGACCGTCACGGTGGACGACATCTATGACGAGTTCAATGAAGGGCTCCGCGACCCCGTGGCCATCCAGGCCTTCCTGAACACGGCCGCCACACAGTGGGCCCGCGCGCCGCGCTACGTCGTTCTGACCGGACGCGGTTCCTTCGACTTCCGGAACTCGCTGGGCTACGGCGACTGCCTGGTGCCCTCGTTGATGATGGTGACGCCATTCGGGTTGATCGTGTCCGACTCGAAGCTCGCCGACACCGACGGCGACCGCATCCCCGACATGGCGATCGGCCGCATCCCGGTCAGCTCGGCCTCCGAGCTGGACGCGTTCGTCGACAAACTGGTCGCCTACGAGCTTGGCGGCACGTGGAAGGACAACGTGGCCTTCGTGGCGGACAACGCCGATGACGCGGGCAACTACGCCGCGGACGCGGACGCCATCTCCTCGCTGGTCGATGGCGGCCTGACCGTCAGCAAATCTTACCTCGGCCCGCAGACCCTTGCCGACGTGCGCACCGCGACCTTCGCGGCCTTCAACTCCGGCAGCCGCATCGTGAATTACGTCGGGCACGGCCTCATGGACAAGATGGCGGGCGAGGGCATCCTCAAGGCCAGCGACCTGGGGTTGCTCAACAATACGGGCAATGCGCCGGTGGTCCTCTCGATGAGCTGCCTGGTCGGCAACTTCGGACAGCCCGGCTACGACGCGCTGGGCGCGGCGCTGGTCTCCCGCGCCGGCGGCGGCGCGGTCGCCGTGTGGGCCGCCGCGGGCAACACGTACAGTCCCGAGAGCCTCATCCTCAACCAGGGCGCCTTCGATGCGTTGTTCGCGCGGGGCGTCACCCGGCTGGGCGATGCGGTACAGGCCGGCCTGGCCAAATACCAGGTCGAGGGGCACATCGCCTCGATGAGCTACCTCTACAACCTGCTCGGCGACCCGGCGACGGTGATGGTCTCGAACGGCGCATTCTGAGTGTTCTTGATCTCCTCCCCCAGGCCGGTCGACGGCGCCCCGTCGGCCGGCCTTCTCTTTGGCTACCGCACGCGACGCGACGCTACCCGTCTGTAACCGACGCACGCGACGCGACGCTACCCGTCTGTAACATATTGCGGGAGTGTCTGTTGCGACCGATTGACGCACCAGGAATGGCCTTAGGCGCTCTTTTTGCCCCCAATAATTCGCGGCGTGACTGGCGCGGTCGGCAGTCTGTGTGCTAGAGTGCCGACATGCGCGGAGCACGGCTTCCCATCTTGAGAAAGCGAATTCTGTTTCTCCAGTTCCCTCAGTTGGACAACGACACCAGCGGCGCACACGAGAACGTTCCGCTGGCGGGCGGTTATCTGGCCCATGCGCTTGACCGCGCGGCCCCGGGCGGCTGGGAACCGATTGTCCAGCCCAGCGGCGTCGACACGCTCGGCGACCGCGCGCTGGTTGAGACGATCCGCGACCTGCGGCCCCACACGCTGGCGGTCACGGTTTATCTGTGGAACATCGAGCGTACGCTGTGGGTGTTGCGACGCGTGCGCCGGGCCCTGCCGACGACCCGCATCGTTGTCGGAGGCCCCGAAGTGGCCGCGGATAACTCGCTGCTCGACGCCGCGCACGTGGCCGATGTGCTCGTCTCCGGCGAGGGCGAGCCCGTGGCAAGCGTTCTCGCGGGGGGCGGGGCAGACTTCGCGAACACGGCGGAACGGCGCGCAACCGGGTACCGCTGGGGATCGCGGCCCGCCCCGGCCTGCCGGCTACGCGATTGCCTGCCGCCGCCGGATGCCGCGCTTCTTGCGCCGGATGCAAGCGGCATGGCCTACGTCGAGACGGTACGCGGCTGTCCGATGCGTTGCGCCTACTGCTGCTACAA
>JAQBFL010000056.1:0-2579 GCA_032123415.1 bacterium
GTTGCACCCGAACGACCGACGACGATTACGACGAGGATTGCGACTACGATTCCCCGCAATCCGCGGACCGAACTCCATTGGGCGTCACCCGCTCAGCAGCCTTCCGCGTCGATCCTCGGCGGCATACCGTCCGAGCCGGGCCGTTCGCCCTTTGGGCGTGTCTTCCAGCGTTTGTGCACCCATAGCCATTGCTCGGGATACGCACGGATCGCCTTCTCGTATGCGGCGTTGATGCGGGTCACGATAGCCAGTCGGTCGGCCTCGTAGTCGCCGGTCTTCTCGAACTCGATCGTGTCCCACACATTGAAGACGTGGTGTACACCGTCGGGCAGACGGTTCAGCGTGGCCACAATGATCGGCGCTCGCGTCGCGATGTGCAGTTCGGCCGGAGAAGGGATCGTGGAAGAAAGGATCCCGAACAGCGGTGCAAAGACACCGCTCGTTCCGCCGTTCTGATCCACCGACATGGTCACGATGCTGCCGTGGTCGAGCAGTTTCTTCAGCTTCCACAGCACCTGCCACTTATGAATTATTGTGTTGCCGGCGGTTGCGCGGATCGTGTCCACCAACTCGTTGATCTGCGGGTTGTCCAGCGGACGCGCGACAGACTTCAGCGGGTAACCGAGCAGCGAGGCGGCGTAGCCGCACAGCTCCCAGTTGCCCAGGTGTCCCGGCACGGCAATCAGCCCGCGGCCCCTCCCCATCGCTTCATCGAAGGCCTTGATCTGCGTCATGTCGATCAGGTCACGCACGTTCTCATTATTCAGCCAGTGCATGCGGGAGAATTCGACGAGAATCAGGCCCAAGTGCTGGAAGTTCAGCCGGCAGATCCGTTCCTTCTCTTCCAGCGATTTCTCGTTACGGAAGGCGACGTTCATATGGTGGATCATCTGGCGACGATAGCGCGGCGAGCAGTGATAGGCGATGTTTCCCATACTCCGGCCGATCCATCGCGCCACGCCGCCGGGCAGGTACCGAAACAGAAGCAGGAAGAGCCGCGCGATGGCATAGGCCGCGCGGTCCGCCAGGGGGTTGCGCGGACCACGGTCGGGCGGAGAGGTGCCCAAGCCGGCCCTGGTTGGCATGGTGGGGGCTGCGGAATCCATGGATTGCGCATGAGAATCGAAAACGGGAAAAGTGCAAGCAAACGTCGGGTTCATACCCGCATCCGGTCAATCCTGAGCATCCTGTCGAGACGTCCTGTCTTCCTGTCGCCTGTCCCGCCCTTGCGCTCGCAACGCTTCAGCGGCAGACTCGCGACATGCAACGCATCCAACTCACCGACCTTCATGCCCCGGCACTCCAACCGTACCTCACGCTGCGCCGGCCGATGGAACACTATCGCAAAGGCCTCTTCGTCGCCGAAGGGCGGTTGGTCGTCGAGCGGTTGCTCCAGACGACCGGCTATCGCGTCCATTCGGTGCTCACCATGCCGCAGTGGCTGGAACGCCTGGAAGGACTCCTGAACGAACGGAGCGACATCCCCGTCTACGTGGCCGAGCGTAAGGAGATCCAGGAGATCGTGGGCTTCTCGTACCACGCGGGGCTACTGGCCCTGGCCGAATGCCCTCCAGAGCCGTCGCTGGATGCCGCCCTGGCGGCACGGCCAGGACCGTTGACCTGGGTAGCCATGGACGAACTTACCCACGCCGAAAACGTCGGCGCGCTGGCACGCAATGCGGCCGCGCTGGGGGCCCAGGCTCTCCTGGCCGGTCCAACCTCGGCCAGCCCGTTCCTCCGCCGTGCCGTGCGAAACTCGCTGGGCGGCGTCTTCGCGCTCTCCGTCTTCCATCTGAAGGACCTGGCGGCAACGCTGCGGGAACTGCACGTACGTCACGGTATCTGCGTCATCGGCGCGGATGCGAACCGGGGTACGGCGATCGAGCGATTCCGTTTTCCGCCGCGGTGCTGCGTGGTCTTCGGGCACGAGGACAACGGGCTTTCGTCCGAGGTGCGCGCGGCCTGCCAGGAGTGCGTCTGCATCCGGATGGAAGGCGGCCTGGATTCCGTGAACGTCGCCGCGGCCGGAGCGATCCTGCTCCAGGAAATCCGAAGACAGCGCACGACGGCCTGCTAACCTAACCGGTCACCTTCATCGCATCTGGCGTTCCGCCGTGAAAGACACCTTCGCGCCCGCTTTGCGGAACGGGCCGTCCTGATAACCGGTACTCGGCAGATCGATCAGCACGTGCAGCAGGTTCGCACCGCCATCCTGCTCGACGCCGAAGCCGATCAGCTTGGACGTCAGGGGCTGGCCGCCCGACGTCACGGATCGTTGGCGGGTTGGCCTTCAACGCCGTCTCGAGCGCCGGCAGATCGTCCGGATCGAACGCGTGGAATCCGGCGTCAGGATGCAGCCGCTTCGCTTCGGCGATGGCGGCGGCATGGGCCGCGGCGGCCTTCGGTGAAGTGAGGATCACGTATGGACCCGCCGTATCGAGCGTGGCCTTTCCGGACGCCTGCGGGGCCGTCGATGGCGCTGAACAACCCGATTGGGTGAGCATTCCGAGAACGGCAACACACAGAAGGCCCATCGTGGACATCGACGTTTTCGATGGCGAGATGCGAGTGCCGGCCGG
>JAQBFL010000057.1:0-5322 GCA_032123415.1 bacterium
GCCGCCTGAAAAGCGATTTCTTATCACTTCAACATCGGCGGCGTTCGGCTGCCCGCGGAGGTCTGGTATGCGCTCAATCGTTGCTGGTTCGCTGTTCACACTGTTTGCCGCCCTGCCTTCGATGGCGGAGGAACCGGCGGCGCTCGGCTCGATCATTCGGGAGGTCACCGTCTATTCCGACCGCGCGCGCGTCACGCGCGTCGCCACCGGCGAGCTGCCCGCCGGCCGCCCCACACTGGCCTTCAGCAAGCTGCCGGGGTGGATCGACGAGGGGTCGGTCCGCCTGACCCTCATGCCCGCCGCGGCAGGGCGCATCACGGATGTGCAGGTGGTGCGCGATTACTTGGCGCGCTCCGGCGACGAGGAGCTGCGCAAGGCCGAGAAGGCCGTGCAGGCCATCGCCGACCGCATCGCCGAAACCGATGACGCGCTGAAGGTGCTGGAGGACAAGCGCGCGCAGATCGAGGCGATCCGCTTTTTCTCCATGGAGAAGCTGCCCAAGGATGTCGCCGTGCGCGACATCGACCCGGCGTCGTACGGCAAGGTCGTGGACTTCATCGGTTCCTCGCTCACGCTCATCGCCGCGCAGCGGCGCGACATCCTGCACGCGCGGCGCGAGCTGGAGCCCGAGTTGACCGCCCAGCAGCGCAAGCTGAACGAGCTGCAGCAATTGCGCCAACTGGAGCAGCGCACCGTGATCGTCACCATCGAAGCCCCCGCCGCCGCGCAGGCGGAGCTGCACCTGACCTACATGCTTCCCGGCGCCACGTGGGAGCCCGCGCACGAACTGCGCGCGCAGGGTCACGACCCCAAGGCGGCGGCGATCAGCTCTTTTGCCGTCGTCACGCAAACGACCGGCGAGGACTGGGATGGCGCGACGCTGGCGTTCTCCACGCAGTCGCCCGTCGAGACGATCCGCATCCCGGAACTCGAAGGGCTGCTGCTCGGCGGCACGCTCGTGCCCGCCGCGGTGGCGCAACCGAAGATCTCGTCGTTCAGCAAGGCCCAGGTGACCTACGCGGAGCAGAACGGCCTCTGGTTCGGCGCCAACAACCCCGGCGGCGACCTCAATGACTTCCTCGGCAACGTGACGCGCCAGCAGGACGTGCAGGGCCGCGCCGCCTCGACCTTCCGCAAACTCCAGACGCGCGGAACCACCGCGCACTTCAGCGGACTCAGCTCGCCGCGCATCCGCTCCGACGGCCGCCCCGTGCGCGTGCCGATCGCCACCGTCGAACTGACGGCCCAGGGCAGCGTCGTCGCCGCGCCGCAGGTGTCGCTGAACGCCGTGCGCACGCTGAAGATGCGCAACACCGGCACCCAGCCGCTGCTGCCCGGTGCGTTGTCGCTCTTCCACGACGGTGCGTTCCTCGGCGTGACGGATGTCGACTTCGTCGCGGGCGGCGAGGAGTTCGCCGTTTTCCTCGGCGTGGCCGACCGCATCAAGCTGACGCGCATCCTCGACCGCAAGAGCAGTTCGCTGGTGCGCGGGCGGCGCACGCGCATGCAGGTGGCGTTCGAGATCACGGTGCAGAACCTCGCGGCCGAACCCGCTGCGCTCGCCCTATCCGACCGCATCCCCGTCTCCGAGAACAAAGAGGTCAAGGTGTCCGGCGTGAACATCGAGCCGGACGCGAAGCCGGACTCGCAGGGCCTGCTGGCGTGGAATCTCAACCTCGCCGCGGGCGAGAAGAAGACGCTGCGCATCGCCTACACGATCGAGTATCCGCCCGAGATGCTGCACGTGCAGCGCGAAGCCGCCGCGCCCGCCGCCGCCGGCGAGGCGCAGGTGATGCAGCAGATCGACGACCTCGAAGCGGCGTTCTAGCGTGAGTTTATTTTGCGAGCGGTGCTTGACTGCTCTAAGGCATTACAACGCAGCCGGTTACGATGCAAGTTAGTTGTATACACTAAGGCCATCGAGTTTGAACGGTTTCTTGTGCATGTCCATGAGCTTCAGACCGTCCATTAAGCGGGTCTGATCATCCGTCATCTCCTCGATCTGTCGAGTGGCCTTGGGTGTGCCGCGTTTACCGGTCATTTCGAGTAGCGTTGTCAACCTGATGTTGTTCAATGTGTCGAGCAACGTGTCAAGCGTGCCGGTGAAGTCGGCCTTCATTCTGGCTTCTCGCCATATCAGCGAGGCCAGCAGATAGCCCATGATACAGGAGAAGTAATGCACCCTGATCTTTTGATCGGTCCAGTGGAACTCTGGCGTCACGGCCAGGTGATAAGGGTTCTTAATGTTCTTGAACGCGTGCTCAACGGTTGACTGCCCGTGGAATGCGGAGACGATGGCGTCGCTGCTCCACTCATGACGGTCCGTCATCAGGATACGGAAACCGAGTTTGTCCTCCAACTGATCGAGATGCTTCTTGCTGGTTCTGTACGTCAGGGAGAACCGGCCATCGCCGAGTTCGGCAAGATCATAGGTCAGCAGGTCTTTCATAAACTGTCCCTGAAGCAGACTGTCTATCGTTTCGACCAACTGTTCGCGAGTTCGCTTTTTGGTTCTGGGGTTGGCCAGGCTTCGCTGTATCTTCCCCAATGTCAGTTTCCTTTTCTTCAATGCCTGATAGATCCCGCGTAACTGGCCGGTCTTGAGCTTCTCGCTGATGAAAACGACAACGGTCCTTTCCTCCCCCCATATGAGCCGCTTATCGCGATAGAGCGAGAGGGTCTTGTCGCCTGCCTCGACAGGTGCCGACTGCGCCTCGGCATCTTGAATCAGATCCGTGTGTTGGGAGGGGGTCAATGCGCCGACATAGTGGAGGCCCAGGCGAGCCACGATTGCCATGTTCTGCTTGGAGTTGCATCCCCGGTCAAAGACCAAGGTGTGCTTCTCCAGATCCATGTTCAGATCTTTCATGCGCCGCTTGATGCGGCCGACGACTTGCCGGAAAACCGTCGAGTCGCTCATGTTGCCTCTATAGGTGTGATGGAAAAGTGGGATGAAATCCCGACGCGTCACCACCAGGGCCAGGCCGACCTGTCGGAGGTCATGGCGCTTCTGTTTGTTTCTTGCACGTTGGGCAATGTCACAGCGGGTATTCTCTGTGTCCACGAAGGTGTAGAAGTTCGTCGTATCGTAAAACAACGTGTCGTCCCCAAGGTCGTAATGCTGTTGAAGGTTGCGCAACAGATCCAGCTCGGCCTTTTCAATAGCGTCCTCGGGCAGGCAGTCCATCTGATCCCAGAAGTGCTGGCTGTCGACTTTGGAGAAGCTGAGGCGAAGCAGGTATTCCAACGAGGCGGTTTGGGCCCATGTCCACCACCCGCGTTTGCTCGTCGGCATGCACACCCGGCCTACTCCCGCCAACAGTATGGTGGCCCCAACGGTCAGGTTGTTGCGCAAGGGCTTGTCGGGCCAGTAGGCCCGTTGGGAATGCACGTAGCGGTTGATGACGCTGACCACATCCAGATTACGGGCAACCACGAGAAGGGCCGCCACCGCGCCGTGCGAATGGGATTTGACTTTCAGTCTTTCTCCGATGCCCTTCTGCAGCCGTCTGAGCAGGCTCTCGGCCTTGCCGAGATACTCCAGCACAATGGGCCGAGGCTTTCCGTTCACGCGCCGCGACTCGACGATGTACCAGTATTTGTGCCCCCGGGACATCTTCGACTGAATCGTAGCCATATCGCACCTCCAGTATCAGTGTATACTGCTTCACCACAACGCTCTTATCATGTCAGTATTCTGCACTATTGCAGGATATATGCAAGACTTATTTCCGTTTTCTGCAATATATATTCAGTGTATACGCAACATCACGACAGAAAAACAGCCGCAACGTGTTGACCTGGAACTCGTTGCGGCTTAAGCTCTCACTGTTTTTTGGTCAGCGCAAAATAAACTCACGCTAGTTGGCTCCGGTGACAGGGCTCGAACCTGTAACATCGTGGTTAACAGCCACGCGCTCTACCATTGAGCTACACCGGAACATCCAGACGAATGGGGCATGAGGATATCAAATCGAACCGGGATGTCAACACCGCGAATGTGGAGAATCAACTCACACCGCTACGACGCGGCCGGCGCGGGTGAAGAGGATGCGGCAGCGGATGCGCGACGCGGGTATCCCCAGCAGGCGCGAGAGCACTTCGGCGTATAGGGCAAGCTGCGGTCGGTAGGTTTCCACCTTGCGCCGGATGTCGGCGTCGCTCTCGACCAGGCTGCTCTTGTAGTCGACAATCACGGCCTCGCGCGCGGGCCCGGCGCCGAATACCGTGACGCGATCGAATGTGCCGCTCACCCATCGCCCCCCAGGCATGACGATCTCGAAGCTCTTCTCGCGCCATAGGGTGCAGGGCTGCGAGGGCCGCGCCAGCTCGGCCTTGACCTCCGGCGCCCGCAGGACCGCTCGGAATTGCCGCTCCACGTCGCGCACGACGTCCGCCGGCAACCGCGCCCTGGCTTTCCACCCCGCCAGAATCGCGTCGGCATCCGCGTCCTCCATCCACTCGACCTGCTCCAGAAGGCCGTGAATGGCGCTGCCGAAGTTTACGATGTCGCGCGCCGCGGCGTCGAATAGCCGCGCCGCCGCCAGCCGCAGCTTCCCCTCGGACGAGGGCTCCACCGCGAGCAGCCGGGGTACGGCCGTGAAGCGCGCGGGCGGCGGCGCTTCGGCCGCGGGGGCGGGGGGGGCCGCCGCCGCGGTGTCAGCAAGTCGCGGGACTCCGGTGTGCCAGTCGCGCGTTCCCGCCTCGAATAGCACCCGCGCCGCCGTGCCGCCCGGCGCCCATGCCTCGCCGCCCACGGGGTTGCGGTCGCCCGTGAGTTGCTGCTTGAGCAGCGCGGCTTCGGTCAGGGCCTTGGACGACTTGCCGGGATAGCTTGTGACCATGTAGACGGCGCGCCGCGCGCGCGTGAGGGCGACGTATAGGACGCACAGCGCCTCGAAACAGGCGTCGACGTCCATGGCGCGGTAGCACGCCGAAAGCGTTTCGTCGGCCGCCGCGATGACGCGGCGCGGCGCTTTGAGCGTCCAGAGCGTGCGCTGGGTGTCTTCCTCCCGGGACGTGATGAAACTCGCGCCCGATTCGCCGGCCATGCCGCGGTTCATGAGGTCCGGCAGGATTACCAGGTCGAAGCCCAGCCCCTTGGACTGGTGAATGGTCATGACCCGCACGGCGTGCCCGGCCGCCGCGTCGCGCACCTGCCGCCCTTCGACCGTTCGAAGGAAGGCGTCGATGTCGCGGCTGCCGCCGGCGTCGAATTCGGCCGCCGCGGCGAGCAGATCGCCCAGGCGCAGCGTGCCATAGTCGTCGAGCGCGCCGATCGCTTCGAGCCCGCGGCCCCAGTCGGCGATCGTGCGGTGAAAC
>JAQBFL010000058.1:0-9715 GCA_032123415.1 bacterium
CGGCGATGAAGAAGCTGTTGACGCGGAAGCAGGTCGATAATTCCTTGGTGGCATAGGGCGCCTCGCCGAGCGTCAGCAGGTGGACGATCTCCATGTCGGCCAGGGAGCGCGCCCGGCCGACCATGGCGTTCACCAGGGCGCGCGGTTGAGCGCAGCCCGTGCCGATGAAGACCCGCTGGCCGGGCTTGATGCGGGCCACGGCTTCCTCCGGCGTCTCGATCATCTCACGGAACGCGTCCTGCCAGGCGGGGTCAAACGTGCTCTTCTTGTCCGCGGTCATGCCTTATGCCTCTGTTTTCCGCAGCGTAATGCGCGCGTCGGCCGCAATCGATTCTGCACCGACCACTCCGACAATGAAGGGGTTAATGTCCATTTCCTCGATCTGCGGGAAATCGGTGACCAACTGGCTGATTCTCTGCAGCGCCGTGGCGATGGCGTCCAGGTCGACGCTGGCCTGCCCGCGCACGCCCTTGAGCAAGGCGAACGAACGCGTCGACTCGAGCATCTGCATGGACTCGTCCTTGGTGATCGGGGCGATATGGAAGGTCACATCCTTCATCACCTCGACGAAAATACCGCCCAGGCCGAACATCAGCATGGGGCCGAACTGCGGGTCGCGCGTCATGCCCAGGATGATTTCGCGGCCGCGCTTGCACATCGTTTCGATGTAGACGCCCTCGATGCGGGCGCACGGCACGCGCTGCTTGATGCGGATCATCATCAGGTCGAACGTATCGCGTACGGCATCGGCCGAAGCGAGGCCCAGCTTGACGCCCCCGAGGTCGGACTTGTGAATAATGTCCTGGGAGGCGATCTTCATGGCCACGGGGTAGCCGATCTTCTCCGCGACCTCCACGGCCTCCTCGACGTCCATGGCCAGTTGCCCCGGCGGGACGTTGAAGTCGTAGGCGCGCAGGATGGCTTTGGCCTGCGCCTCGCCGACCTGCCACTGGCCGACCTTCAGGTGCCGCGCCACGATGCGCTGCACGCGGCGGCGGTTGACGCGGAAGCGCGTGATGACGCGCGGCGGACGGCTGAGCCACTTCGTGTAGTCGACCATCGCGCGCAGCGCGGCGACGGCGCGTTCCGGCGAGGGATAGTCCGGCAGGTTGGCCGCCACGAGCTCGGCGCGGCCCGGCATGACGTCGGCCCCGCCCATGAACGAGGCCAGGATGGGCTTCGCGCCGCGGTTGCAGGCCGCGATGGCGCGGGCGGTCTCCGCGGGCCGCGTCATGGCCTGCGGCGTCAGGATCACGACGATCGCGTCCACGCTGGGGTCGTCCTGCGCGGCGTTGACGGCCATGACGTAGCGCTCGGGGTCCGCATCGCCCAGCACGTCGATCGGGTTGCCGACGCTGGCCGCCGCGGGCAATTTCTCCCGCAGGGCCGTGGCGGTGCCCCCGCCCAGCGCCCCGACCCGCATGCCGGCATGCTCCACGGCGTCCGCGGCCATGATGCCCGGCCCGCCGGCGTTGGTGATAATGGCCACGCGGTTGCCCTTGGGCAGCGGCTGCATGGCGAAGGCCGTCGCGTAGTCGAACATCGCCTCGAAGGTCTCCGCGCGGATGACGCCGGAGCGCACGAACGCGGCCCCGTAGGCGATATCCGCCCCCGCCAGGCTGCCGGTGTGCGACGAAGCGGCCTTGACGCCGGCCAGCGTCGTGCCGGCCTTGAAGATGATGACCGGCTTGCGCGTGGTGGCCTGCTGCGCGGCCTTGATGAAGGCGTCTCCCGAGACAATGCTCTCGAGATAACCCACGATGACGCGCGTCTGGGCGTCCTCGGCGAACGCCGACAGGAAGTTGGTTTCCGCGAGCTGAGCCTTGTTGCCCATGCTGATGAGTTTGGCCAGCCCCAGGTGGCGGGAGGCCGCCCAGTCGAGGATCGCCGTGCACAGGGCGCCGGACTGGGAGATGACCGAAATCCCGCCGGGGCGCGGCATGTGCTTGGCGAAGGAGGCATTCATGGCGTGATCGGTGTTGATCAACCCCAGGCAGTTCGGTCCGAGCAGGGACACGCCGCGCGAGGTGCACATCCGCTCCAGCTCCCGCTCGAGCGCCGCGCCCTCGACGCCGACTTCCTTGAAGCCGGCCGTAATCACGATCAGCGCCTTGGCGCCCGCGACGATGGCGCTCTCGACCGCCGACCGCACCCGCGGCGCGGGAACCGCCACGATCGCCAGGTCCACGGGCTTGCCGTAGGTCTGCAGATCGGGATAGCACGGCAGGTCCAGCACGGACTTCGCCGACGGGTTGATGGGGACGATCGGACCGGCAAACCCGGCCTCCTTCAGATTGGCGACAATCTCGTAGCCCACCTTGCCCGGCGAACGCGACGCGCCGATGACGGCGACGGATTGCGGATAAAGCAGTGCCCTCAACATGCCGCGGAACCTCCGTTATTCATTCCGGAAGACGCACGCGCACGCGCGCGCTTTTAAATAGAGAAGATTATCTCTTGCGCTTCCTCGAAGTGAAAGATACTATCACTACATCTGCTTTTCGGCAGTGTCAATATGAATCGTTAATTCTTTAACGATCTAATGCAGGCCGGCCCATAGAAACGAGCCGGTGCGGTAGAAAGGAAGAGGAAGGCATGGCAGAGCAGGTACATGGCGCGTCTGACACGAAGAAAATCGTCCCGTCGAAGGAGTTCGCCGCGAAGGCGCACATCAAGTCGGTCGAGCAATACGATCAAATGTACCGCCGCTCGATCTCGGACCCCGAGGGGTTCTGGGCCGAAATCGCCGGCAACTTCGAGTGGCAGCAGAAGTGGTCGAAGGTGCGGGACTACTCGTTCAATCATCCCGTCTCGATCAAGTGGTTCATCGACGGCAAGACCAACCTGTCCGTCAACTGCCTCGATCGCCACCTGGCCAAGCGCGCCAACCAGACCGCGATCATCTGGGAAGGCAACAACCCGGGCGAAGACAAGAAGCTGACGTACCGCGAGCTGTACGAAGCGGTCTGCAAGTTCGCCAACGCGCTCAAGGCGGCCGGCATCGAGAAGGGCGACCGCGTCTGCATCTACCTGCAGATGGTCCCGGAAGCGGCGATCAGGTGCCTGGCCTGCGCGCGCATCGGCGCGGTGCACTCGGTGGTGTTCGGCGCGTTCAGCCCCGATTCGCTGCGCGACCGCATCAACGACTCGGAATGCAAGGCGCTCATCACGCAGGATACCGCACTGCGCGGACCCAAGAGCGATATCCCGATGAAGACCAACGCGGACAAGGCCCTGGCGCATTGCCCGAGCATCAAGACGGTGGTCGTCGTCAAGCGCACGGGACATGAAGTGCCCATGCAGGCCGGGCGCGATGTTTGGTACCACGACGTGGTCGCCAAGCAGCCGACGACCTGCGAGCCCGAGTGGATGGACGCCGAGGACCCGCTGTTCATCCTGTATACCTCCGGCTCGACCGGCAAGCCCAAGGGCGTACTGCACTCCACGGGCGGATACATGGTGTACGCGGCGACCACGTTCAAGTACATCTTCGACTACCAGGAAGGCGATGTCTGGTGGTGCACGGCCGACATCGGCTGGATCACGGGCCACACGTACATCGTCTACGGACCGCTGGCCAACGGCGCCGTGACCGTCATGTTCGAAGGCGTGCCCACGTACCCCGACGCCGGGCGTTTCTGGGACGTGATCGACAAGTACCGCGTCACGCAGTTCTACACGGCGCCCACGGCCATCCGCGCCCTGATGCGCATGGGCGAGGAGCCCATCCAGAAGCGCGATCTGTCGAGCCTCAAGCTGCTGGGGAGCGTCGGCGAACCGATCAACCCGGAAGTCTGGCTGTGGTATCGCAACCACATCGGCAAGGGACGCGTGCCGGTGGTCGATACGTGGTGGCAGACGGAGACCGGCGGCATTCTCATCACGCCGCTGCCGGGCGCTCACACCCTGAAGCCGGGCAGCGCCAGCCGCCCGTTCTTCGGCGTCGAGCCGGTCATCCTGGACGACAACGGCCAGGAGGTCCCCGACGGCACGTCCGGCAAGCTGTGCATTCGCGCGGCCTGGCCGGGAATCATGCGCACCACCTACGGCGACCATGAGCGCTTCGAGCAGACCTACTTCAGCACCTACAAGGGGCTGTACTTCACGGGCGACGGCTGCCGCCGCGACGCGGAAGGCGACTACTGGCTGCTGGGGCGCGTGGACGACGTGATGAACGTCTCGGGGCACCGTCTCGGAACGGCCGAGGTCGAGAGCGCACTGGTCTCCCACCCTGCCGTGGCGGAGTCGGCCGTGGTCGGCTTCCCGCACGACATCAAGGGCCAGGGCATCTACGCCTACGTCGTGCTCAAGGGCGACACCAAGTACACTGACGAGCTGAAGAAGGAACTCGTCAAGCACGTGCGCAACGAGATCGGCCCCATCGCGAGCCCGGATATCATCCAGTGGGCGCCGGAAGGCCTTCCCAAGACGCGCTCGGGCAAGATCATGCGCCGCATCCTGCGCAAGATCGCCGAGAAGGCGCTGGACCAGATCGGCGACGTCAGCACGCTGGCCGATCCGGCCGTGGTGGAGCACTTGGTGGCGGCGGCGAAGACGCTGAGGTGAGTATCCGTCCGGAAGACGGTTAACATGTGCGCCCGGCATGGTTTCGGCCATGCCAGGCGCTTTTCACGTGAGATCATGAACGGGCGAAATGTGAAGCTTCTTACGCGCAACGCGGAGGTGCGTGGCGTTTCGCGAGCCCGGACGGAATGCTTGTGCCTGACTTCGGGCCATGGCGGTCGGACCCTCGCGGCTTCTTCCTCGCGTTCTTTCAGTTGAGCAGGAACAGCCGGGTGCCGACGGGGATCGAGGTCTCGCTGACCGAGTTCCCGGCCACCAGTCTGCCGTCTGGAAAACGGTACACGGTCGTCGGCGCCTTCCACCGCACGCCGCAAATGTCGAACGCACTGCGCTTGGCGGAGACCGTACCCGCATCCGCATACCCCACCAGCACGACCACCCCGGCGGGCAGCGCCGCCAGCGCGGCGGGCGTCACCAGGTCGCCCCGCACTACGGCCCCGTCCGGCTTCAGGTAGAACGTCGTGGGGCTGTGGCGCTCGTCCCCCGCAATCTCCCGGACGGCGCCGTCGCGCCCCAGCGTTTTCAGCGCATCGTCGGCTCCTGCGCCATCCGTTTGATCGCACACCACGCGCGTGCCCGCCGGAATGGCGGTCCAATCCTTGATCTCATGGCCCCGCAGGCGTCGGCCGTCCGGGAAGATGTAGGTCGTGTCCGGGCTCTTGTAGCGGTCGCGCGCAATGTCCCAGGCCGACCGGCCGCGCGCAATGACGCCGGACTCCGGAGACGAGAAATGCGCCAGCGCCGCCTCCTGCTGGCCGGTCGCGCCGAACAGGACCTGGGCCAGGTACGGGTCGGCCTCGACCAACCGCCCCGCTCGCACATCCGGGTCACGCGCCGGCTGGGCGGCGAGGCCCAACCTTGCGCGCACCGCACGCTGCGCGAACTGCATGCCGCAACGCTTGCGGCCCCGGTGGGAACGCGGATGCCAGCGGTTGGGTTCGCCGTAGGCTACCATGGCATGGGGTAGCACACGGTCGTCGGGCACACCGTAGATGCGCTGCATTTCGTCGATCAGCGACCTCACAGCGCCATACTGCGCCGCCGAGATGGGGCGGTTGTGGTAGCCCTCGATCTCGATGCCGACGGACACCTCGTCCAGATTCGTGCGCCCGTTCCACATGCTGCGCCCGCTGTGGTAGGCCACGCGCCGATGGTCAATGACCCGATAAGCCCGCCCCGCGATGTCGACGAAATAGTGACACTCGCCGTAGCGCCGCAGTTTCTGCAGCGCGCTGCCCGCGGCCGCCTCGGTCGTGTGCAGCACGATAAACTGCGTGGCGCCGCGCCGCGCGCGTTCCGCATTGCGCGGGCTGAGACGGTCCTGAATCTCCAGCCCCGGCGCGCCGCCCGCCGCCAAGGCTAGGCATAGAGCCGCCGCACCGGCCGTCGCGCGCCGCGCGAACGTCCGCTGGCCGCGCCGGAAAACGCTCACGTTGTGGATCGCATCAGACATCGCAATCCATGCACTATAGCGCACTGCGCCGCGCGGCGCAATCCGAACACCGCGAAGTGACTCGCCTGATCCTCGCGGGTGCATGGGAACATGATCTGTCCGCGTGAAGCCATGGGTCCTTAGGCGAGGGGCGAGGATTTGGAAAGGCATGCCCGACGGTTATCCTTGCTTTCCTTCCGGGTTCGCGTTATGTTGGTGCGGTAAAACATTGGTTGATGAGTCATACTTTCATGACCGATACCGCAAAGAAGAGTGTTTCGGCCTCCCAGGAGGACTATCTGGAGGCCATTCTTAAGCTGGAGAGCAGCCGCGGCTCAGCCCGCGTGCGCGACCTGGCCTCAGAGTTGTCGGTCCACAAGTCGACCGTCACCGCGGCCCTCAGGGCCCTGGCCGACCGGGGATTCGTCAACCACAGCCCCTACGAACTGACGACGCTGACGGAAGATGGCCGCCGGATCGCCGAGCAGGTTTCCCGGCGGCATGCGATCCTGAAGCGGTTTCTGACCGATGTGCTCCTGGTCGATGACGAGGCCGCCGCGCGCAACGCCTGCCGCATGGAGCACGTCACCGACCGCCTCGTCATGGATCGCCTTCGGTTGCTGGCGCAGTTCGCCGCCCTGTCGGGGCGCAGGCCGGGCAAAGCCTGGCCGCGGCGTTTCGCGGAGTTCATCACCGAACAGAATGTGTCGAGAGAGGGCGGTGGTGCGCAGACGCGCCAGCCCGTGGAGAGCGCCATTTGAGTACGAACCGTGACGGATCCATGGAGAACTGGGTGCGGCTTTCGAGCCTCAAGCAGGGCCAGACGGCCATCATGCGGCGTTTTGAGGGCGGCCGCGGCGTGGGACACCGGCTCGCGTCGATCGGGCTGTTGCCCGGCTCGCCGGTATGCGTTCTGCGCTGTATCGGACCCGCGATTCTCGAGAGCAAGGGCAATCGCGTCCTGATCGGCCACGGCATGGTCGGGCGCATCTGGGTGGAGCCCGTCAGGGACGCTCCTCCGCCACCCCTCCCGGATGCGTCGGCTGTCGCCGTAACGGAGAACGTGCATGGCTGAGCGCACCGGGAGAGAGTTCCGCGTAGCCCTGGCCGGCAACCCCAACTCGGGCAAGACCACGCTGTTCAATGCGCTGACCGGCGCGCGGCAACACGTGGGCAACTACCCCGGCGTCACCGTCGAGATCAAGGAGGGGCGGTTCACGCACGACGGCGCACGGGTTCTGCTCACCGATCTCCCCGGCACCTACAGCCTCACCGCGCACTCCGACGACGAGAAGGTCGCCCGCGATTTCATCCTGGACCGGCGGCCGGACCTGATCGTCGACGTGGTGGACGCCTCGAACCTGGAGCGCAACCTGTATCTCGCGACGCAATTCCTGGAGCTCGAGATTCCGGTCGTGCTCGCGTTCAACATGTGGGACGTGGTCGAGTCCCGCGGGCACGACGTGGACACGGAGTTGCTCTCCCGCATGTTCGGCGTGCCGATCGCGCGCATCTCGGCCCACAGGCGCACGGGCCTGGACGATTTGAAGCGCACGATCGTCGCACGGCTGAGGGGCGAAACGTGCCGCGTGCCGACCGTCATTCCCTACGGCCGCGAGGTCGAGGCCGCCGTGGCGCCGCTGGCCGCGCTGCTCGCTGCGCGCCTTCCGCCAGACTTCGTGTTTCCGCCGCGCTGCGCCGCCGTCAAGGCGATCGAGGGCGACGAAGCCGTGCTGGAGCGGATGGCGGGCGTCGACGGCGGGGGTGTACAGGCGGCGCGTGACGAGGTCGAACGGGCTCGCTCACGGCTGCAGGCGGTGTATGCCGACGATCCGTCGGTGGTCGTCGCGGACCGCCGCTACGGCTTCATCTCGGGCGCCTGCCGGGAGGCCGTGCGCATGACGATCGAGACGCGCCGCAGCGCGTCGGACCGCATTGACGAAATCCTCACCAGCCGCGTCCTGGGCGTTCCCGCGTTCCTGCTGCTGATGTACCTGATGTTCCGCGTCGCCTTCTCCGCGGGCGCCGTGCCGATGGGCTGGATCGAAGCGGCCTTCGCCTGGGCCGGCGGCGCGCTGGAGGCCGTATGGCCCTGGCCTGACGCCCCCATGATCCTGTCCCTCCTGCGCGACGGGGTGCTGGCCGGCGTCGGCGGGGTGCTCGTGTTCACCCCCACGATCCTGATCCTGTTCCTGGCCATCGCCCTGCTGGAGGATACCGGCTACATGGCGCGGGCGGCGTTCATCATGGACAGCCTCATGCACAGGATCGGACTGCACGGCAAGAGCTTCATCCCCATGCTGATCGGCTTCGGTTGCACCGTGCCGGCGCTGATGGCCACACGCATGCTGTCCAGCCGCCGCGACAGGCTCAGCACCATGCTGGTCCTGCCGTTGTTCAGTTGCGGCGCCAGGCTGCCCATCTACACGCTGTTCATCGGCGCCTTTTTCGAGCCCGCCTGGCAGACGCCCATGCTGATGACGATCTACATGGTCGGCGTCGTGATGGCCGTGCTGCTGGCCCGCCTGCTGCGCTCGACCCTCTTCAGCGGCGAGACGGAACCCCTGGTCATGGACCTGCCCCCCTACCGCGTGCCAACCCTTCAGGGCCTGTTCCGGCACACCTGGGATCGCACCTGGCTCTTCGTGCGCAAGGCGGGAACAACGGTCGTGGGCATCTCGATCCTGCTGTGGTTCTTCGCCAGCTATCCGAAGCCGGACGCCGCCAGCCTGGAGGGGCTCGACACCGGAGAACGCGCGCGGGAGGCGCTGCAGCACTCGATGCTGGGTCGCGTGGGCCGAGCCATCGAACCGGTCATGCGCCCCGTGGGTTTTGACTGGCAGACCAGCACGGCGCTGCTGGGAGCGATCGCCGCCAAGGAGGTCTTCGTCGCGCAACTCGGCATCCTCCATGCGCTGAGCGCGCCGGAGGGCGAGGATGCGCCGGCGCTCTCACAGCATCTGCGGGAACGCTACACCCGCTTGCAGGCGTTCTCGGTTATGCTGTTCTGCCTGATGAGCGTGCCATGCGTCATGACCATGGTGGCCATGGCCAAGGAGAGCGGTTCGTGGTGGTGGGCCGCGTTGCAGTTTGTCGGGCTGACGCTGCTGGCGTATGCTGTGACACTGGCGGTCTATCAGGGCGGACTGTGGTTGACCCGGCTCGCGGGATGAACAATGTCCGCGGCGGCGCAACGACTCGCGCCACGCGGGGAGGTGACGATGCGATGACATACCTTGCCTATGCCGATCTGTCGGGACACTCGCTGCGATTCGTCGTCGAGAGTTGGTCGGTCGTCGAGGAGATGGCGCCTTACCTCCTGCTCGGGTTCCTGATGGCGGGCGTGCTGTCGGTGATCGTCTCCCAGGAGTTCGTCGAACGGCATCTCGGCCGGCGCGGCCTCTGGCAAGTGATCAAGGCCGCCCTGCTGGGAGTGCCCCTGCCGCTATGCTCCTGCGGCGTCATCCCCGTGGCCGTGTCGCTGCACCGGCACGGCGCCGGCAAAGGCGCCACGCTGTCGTTCCTGGCCTCGACGCCGCAAACGGGACTCGACAGCATCATGGTGACCCACGCGCTGCTGGGGCCCGTGTTCGTCGTCTTCCGCATCGTCACGGCCTTTGTCTCCGGCATTGCGGCCGGCGTGGTGGTCGAACTGCGCGGCGGGCGCGCGGACGGCGCGAACGGCGCTGCGCCGGCCCC
>JAQBFL010000059.1:0-3282 GCA_032123415.1 bacterium
AGAAGGTGCAGGGACCGATCGATGAACGCGTCGATCAGATCATCTCGCGCGTCGATGAGATCGAAGACAGAATCGATAGCATCCCTCCACGACAGCTTGACAAGATCAAGGAGAAAATCCAAGATGCACTGGACAACATCACGGACGCCCAGCGTGAGGCGATCGCGGAGGCAGTGAAGGAACGGATCAACGCCAAGATCGGCGCGATTCAAGGCGATGCGGCGGCGCTTGGCGAGGAGATCCGCGACGCGGCGGCAGCGAAGATCAACGAGTTGAAGAAGACCGTCTCCGGGAACGTCAAGCAAGCGCTTGAGGAAGCGGAAGCCGAACTCGCGGCCGCGATTGAGGAGGGAATGAAGCTGGCCGCAAACAGCGACATCCAAGAGGCGCGGGAGTGGGTGGATCCGTACGTCGGCGTGCGCGGCCGCCTGAACATCACGGATCGTGCTTACGTGGGGGCGCGCGCGGACGTTGGCGGTTTCGGCGTGGGCAGCGAACTGACTTGGCAACTGTTCGCCGGAGTCGGCATGAAGCTGACTCCGAACGTCGACATAGAGGCAGGCTGGCGCCATCTTGACATCGATTACGAAGACGAGCCATTTGAGTTGGATCTGGAGTTGTCGGGAGCCGTCATTGGAATGAGGTTTGGGTTCTAGACGTGAGCTTTGCCGCCATGGGGCGGCAGACAAACTTGGCTGGCCCGTTTGGACGGGGCTGTTCCGTATACACGGTCGCACCGTCGCGAAGGGCTGAGAATCGGGAAAGGAGGCTGGATGATCTGAGCTGTTTGGTATGATTTCAGAGCTAGAGACAGTGAGTAGGTTTATCGAGAGAATCAAATAGGATCGCAGAAGGAGAAGGAGCGGAAGATGAACACGCACATGAAGATGAACACGCACATGAAGATGAAGGCGTTCGGAACGGTTGTGGCGGTGTTGCTCATGTCGGCATTTACAGCCTCGTCGGCGGAACCGCAGGGCTGGAAGTTCGAGGTGACGCCCTACCTGTGGTACTTCGGAATTGACGGAGATGTGACCTTGCGCGGACAGGAGACGGACTTTGATCGATCCGCGGAAGACTTGTTTGAAGGCGTCGATGCGGGCGGGTCGCTGCTCACCGTCGCTCAGTACGATCGCTTCCTGTTCTGGGGGCAGGTGGACTTCCTGTCGTACGACACGGACGAGTTGGACGTCGAGAACCGGCCGCAGGGCGGGCGATTCGAGACGGACACGGTGCTGGGCGAAGTGGCGGTGGGATATCAGGTTGACGGATGGTCCGAAGGCCAGACGTTCGATATCCTGGTCGGTGTGCGCACCCTCAGCATGGATAACACACTGACGGTCTACGGACGGGGGACGATTGACAGCGATGACACCGACTCGGAAAGTCGTGTGGACGGCATCCTTGTGTTGCGGCCCAGCATCCCCGTCTTCCCGTCGAAGATCAACGGCCTGCGCTTCAACCCCACGCTGAGCATCGGCGCCGGCGATTCGGATCTGGTGTATGAGCTGCAGCCGCAGTTCCAGTATCAGATCACCGCGAACGTGGCGGCGCGCCTCGGCTATCGGACCGTCGGCTATCATATCAAGGGAGACAATGCCAAGCGCGAGAACCTGAATCTCACCGAGGACGATGAGCTGAACATCGCATTCTCCGGCATGATCGCCGGCCTCGGCGTGACATTCTAAATCCGCAAACGGGTTCCACTGGGGGGCCGACCGCCACGTATGTGCGCGTCGGCACCCGTAGGGGATCACGCCAGAGGTATGGCGTGTTCAGTCATGGCGTACGTCTGGCGCAGGTCGCAAGAGCGGGAGCGATGCATTGAAACAACCGCGGCAAGGTAGACAGGCGGGGCGGCTCCCCGCGGTCTCCGCCTGCATCATCACGCGTGATGAAGCCGATCGGATCGAGGACTGTCTGGCCTCTTTGGCTTTCTGCGACGAGCTTCTGGTGGTGGACTCGCAATCGAGGGATGGGACCCAGGACCGAGCCCGCGACCTTGGCGCGACGGTCATGGAGCGGCAGTGGATGGGCCACATCGCCCAGAAGGAATTCGCGATCCGCGCGGCGCGCCACAATTGGGTGTTATGCATCGATGCCGACGAACGTCTGAGCGACGCATTGCGGGATGAGATTGTGTCTTGCCGAACCGGAGGTTTCCGGCAGGCGCCCGGTTACCATATGCCGAGGCTCTCTCTCTATCGGGGCAAGTGGATGCGTCATGGGGCTTGGTATCCGAACCGGCAACTGCGACTGTTTGATCGCCGCCAGGGTCATTGGGGGGGGACCAACCCCCATGACCGGGTCATCATGAATGGACACGTCGTAGAACTCAGGAATGACCTGCTTCACATTCCCTACCGGACGGCAGAGCAACAACTGCGGAAAATTGACGAGTACACGGCGATCGCGGCGCGAGAGTTGCTCAGAACCGGCTGCCCCTTTGCGGAGTTGCGGCTCGTCATCAATCCGTTGTTCCGGGTTGTGCGGTCGCTTGTCCTCAAATTCGGATTTCTGGACGGCTGGCGTGGGCTGGCGCTGGCCCTTATGGAGGCGCGATACGCGCGTCTCAAGTACAGCCGGTTGTTGAGCTTGCGCCGGGAGAACCGTGCACAGCAAACGGCGGGGCATCCCCGCCTGGCAGGCGTGCGAACCGTTGAGGCGGCGGGATTGGAAGCCCGAACGATCCGGCCAGGATGAGGATTTGTGCGAGGCTTCAGGCCTCGTCTGTTAAACAAAAGGAAGGGGTTAGACGATGATGACGAAAGATCGGATGAAGTGGATGGGTGCGGCGGTGTTGTTGGCGTGCAGTCTGTGGTTCTGCGGATGCGAAAGCGAGGATTCCGACGAGGACATCAGCTCCACGAGCTTCTCCTTGGATCGCGAACTGACGTCCTATGATGGGACCGATGTCTACGATTGGAACACAACGCTCTCGCAGGCCCAGGTCGAGATCCGGATCAAGGATTTCCGCGCGGGCGACGCGTCCGTCCGGGTCTACGATGCCGATGGCGATCTGCTTCTGAGCAGCGTGCTGGTTACGCCGAATTACACGATCTATGTCGGCGACAACGAATTCGTCAAGATCGACCAGACCAGCGTCGGCACGCCGGGTGTCTGGAAAGTGCACCTGGTGTACAATCAGTTCAGCGGCGAGCAGAAGATCACGATGCAGTAGAGTTGGAAGGCGGACGCGCCGGAACCCGACGCGTCCGCCAAAGGCCCGGCGGAGCAGGAAAGCCCTGCGCCGCCGGAGCGTTTGAAGGAGGTACACTATGC
>JAQBFL010000060.1:0-3447 GCA_032123415.1 bacterium
CTCCGTGTTCCTGTTCGACAGTTTCTACGCCGAGACGCCCGCGGGGCCGGACATTGTGGGAGCGCTCACCCGGGCTCTCCTGGACCGCCGCGCGGCCCGGCCGGAGATCCGGATCGCGCTGATTCTAGACCCCTCGCACGCCGCGTACGGTGATCGCGTCTCTCCCGCCGAGCGAACGTTGCGCGAACACGGTGTGGATGTGTTCTATTCGGATCTGTTGAGCGACCTGAAGAAGGCCAGCGTGCTGGGCGTTCGGGAAACATTAGGGGGTGTCGGCCGTGTCGCCGATACGCTGACGTTCAACCTCTGGGGCAATACCCGCAGCGCCGTGATGAACCGGCTCAAGCTGCCGGTGCGTTTCGATGACGAGTATCTTTCCCTCGAATCCGCCTATAACGCCGCGCTGCTGAAGGCCAATCACCGCAAGCTGCTCGTCTGCGACGTGCACGGCGCCGATTGGGAAGCGCTCGTGGCCACCGCCAACCCGCACAACGCCAGCGCCTACCACGTCAACTCCGCGGTGTCGGTGCGCGGCACCCCCGCCCGGTACATCTTCAACGTCCTGCGGGAGGATCTACAGCACAGCGCCAGGCTCGGCCGGCGGTTCGCCCACTGGCACAAGGGCGCCGACTGGGCGTATCGCCGCAGCCTGACCACGTCGCTCTTTCCGGAGCTGCCGCTCGGTCCCGCGGACGCCGCCCCCGCGTGGTCGTCGTCGCCGGCACCGGCCACCGTCCGCTTCGTCACGGAGGCGGCGATCCGCGACGCCGTCATCGAGTTGCTCAACGGCGTGGAAGCGGCGGATGAGGTCCGCATCCAGATGTTCTACCTCTCCTTCCAACCCGTGATAGACGCGCTCCTGGCGGCCTCCCGGCGGGTGGAGCAGCCCGTGCGCCTGCTGCTCGACGCCAACAAGGACTCGTTCAACCGCGAGAAGGACGGCACGCCCAATCACCAGGTGGCCCGGTATCTTCTGCGGGAGGCGGCGGCCTCCGGCGGCCAGGTGGAAATCCGCTGGTACGCCACGCACGGCGAGCAGAATCACGCCAAGACCATGAGCATCCGCAACCGCCTCACCAGCCGCACGCGCTTCACCACGGGCTCGGCCAACTGGACCGGCCGCAACCTCGACGGCGTCAATATGGAATCCAACCTCGTCATCGAGGATGCGCCGCACGTCAACGCCGCCTTTGACGCGCTCTTCGACCGCTTCTGGACCAACTCCGATGGGCTCGAGTACAGTCTGGCCTACGAAGTGTTCCGCGACGCCGCCCCCGACGCCAACTGGCGACGGGGCGAAAAGCCGTGGTACCTGAGTTCCTTCTGAACTGACGCCGTCATTGAGCAAGGTGCTCCAGCAGGATGCGGCGCACTTCCTCAATCGTTGCGGGGTTGCCCTGACAGCTATGCCCGCTGCGTACGACCAGTTCGGATTCGACGCCCTCGATGTGCGCGCTCGTGTACTTCACCACCCCATCGCCGCCGAGCGGCGGAACATCGTCGCCCTTGACGGCAATGATCGAGTAGGCCTTGACAGAAGGCGCCACGGGTACTTCCGCGAGTGCCAGCATCGCCGGATTGTCCGGCGACATGCTGTCCAGACTCGTGGACGCCAGCTTGACCTGCGGACCGATTCGCGGCGCGAGCGTCAGCATTTGCGTCGTGGTCTGCAGGGCCTGCTTGGGCAGAGCAAGGAAGCGACGGGCCAGTTTCCTGACGAAGTTCCCCGCTCGATAGCTACCGCGATGGGGCGTCGCGATGAATACGACGCTCTTCACTTCCGGGAGCGGTTCGAAGATGGCCATCCGGCGCACGAGCGCCTCATCGGATGGGGAAAGGTTGAGTTCGGCGAGGGTTTTACCGGTGGTCGCGCGGATCAGCACATCGTCCGTCTGCGTGGCCGTGAGTTTCGTCAGCAACCCGCCCTGGCTGTGGCCAATGACGACCATCCGCCGGAGCATGGCGTCCTTGCTCTCCGGGTCCATCGTCTGCACGACGGTCGTGATGGATTCGCGGAGGTGAACGGCGGATTGCGCGACAGGTTTGGCGCTGTCATAGAGGTAGAACCAGAACTGGCACTTGTTCCTCAGGGTCGGGTCGCCCATCAGCGTGTTCCACATCTCGGACCACCAGACGGGGCTGCTCATGGTTCCATGAACGAGGAGCACCGGAATCTTCCCGGGCTGGTAGGGCTGCGTCGGGTAGATGCCGGGGTTGAACGGCGCCTGGCCTAGACGGAACAGCATCTTCTCGATCTGCCAGTAAGCCGGGTTGTTGAGGGTGTAGGCAATCTGCGTGGTCAGGTCCTGCTCAAGCGGGATCGCCCGCCCGGCAACCTCGATTTGGTCGCGGGCGAAAGCGGAGTAGACCTCGACCCCGCCCAGAAGCGTCCCGGCCGTCATGTCCGAAAGCCCACCCTCCACGCGCAAGAACACGGTGGCCGCCGAGCCCCTGGCCATACCGTCGCCAGACTCCTTCTGACGGACGATGACGATGGGCGCGCCCATGCCGGCGGTGCGGTTGCGAACCGAGAGACCTCGAATCTGAAAGCGGTCGGCGGAGACGAAGGTCTCGTTTCCCTTGAGCGGAACGTCGAAATCGGAACCCTCGCTTCCGCGACGAATCTCGATGCTCCCGACCGGAAGTGCCAACACCCCATCGTCGGGAGCGCCCCGTCCCTCGCGTCGCGCCACAACGTAGGCGAGACTGCGGTTGTAGAAGTCGCAGGCGATGCGGAACCGGCGGTCGAAGGCGTCAGGCGGCGCCTCCGCGCCCGGCCCCAGCAGAAACAGGTAGGCGTACACGGCCGACGCCGCGAAGAAGTGCTCCGGCTCCAGCGTACGCCCTTGAGATTCCACGGTGCGCCCCTTCTTGCCCAGCAGAAAAGAAAGCTCTGACAGGGCGAAAAGCGTATCGCGGCGGTTGTCGTCAGCGGCCAGCCGATGAAGCTCCTGCAAACATCGCAGGGGTGATTCGGCGTTCAGACGCTCCAGGTTGTGGCGGTGCAGCACGACGGCGGCGCCACTGCTGACTTGCGACGAGTTGAGCGCGCTGCGATCGATCTGCGCGTAGCCGTGATCCCTCCCGGCCGACGATACGCCGACGGGCGTGTGCATTGCGCAGCCACCCGCCAGCAGCATCAACCACGATAACGCATAACCTGACCACCCTCGCATGAATCGCTCCATTTCAGCCGCCTTCCCTCGGCAACCAGCCCATGCCTGGCACACCTTCCCGAATTCTTGCCGAGAAATCTGACGCGTCCACGGCCGCGCGCGCCCGGTCATTGATCCGTCCGAGCCGCTTCAATTCATCGAACGGCACCGATGTGTCGAGTGCGCCCGTCGCGTAAGCATGTTCGGGTGCATGGCCGTTCAGGATCGCGGACCAGTGCAAGTCCGCGCGGCCGGCCGCCGCGTGTTTCCGCATGATGCGAAATCCGCTGGT
>JAQBFL010000061.1:0-11500 GCA_032123415.1 bacterium
GTGCATTTTATCTGTAACTACCTGAGGTACATTATGTTACAAAGTCTCCGTATGTCAAGACGGATCCGACTATGTGCGCGTTCTGTGTGCTGCGTTCTGGACAGCTCCGTCCGCTTATGGCAGGATCGATGGATGCGGAAAACGATTGTGTTTCTGGGCGACGGCATGGCGGATGAACCCGTCGCCGAATTGGGGGGGCTGACGCCACTGCAGGCCGCCCGCACGCCCGCGATGGACTCGATAGCCCGCGAAGGCCGTAGCGGCACGCTGCTCACCTTGCCCGAAGGGTTTCCCACGAGCAGCGAGGTCGCCAACATGTCCGTGCTGGGGTGCGACCTGGCCTCCGAGTATCCGGGGCGCGGGCCGCTGGAGGCCGCGGGCCGCGGGATCGTGCTGGCGCCCGGCGAACTGGCGTTCCGCATGAACTTGACGACGGTGGTCGACGGACGCCTGATCGATTTTTCCGGCGGCCACATCTCCGCGGAGGATGCCGCCGAGCTGGTGGCCGAGCTGAACCGTCGGTTCGGCGAGCCAGGCGTGCTGTTTCACCCCGGCGTCAGTTACCGCTGCCTGATGATCCTTTCCGGGCCGGAGTTCAGCGCCGATGTCGCCACCGAGAAGCCCGACGACAATCAGGGCGAGCGGCTAGTCGATCACCTCCCCCGTGCGCGTTCGACGGGCGCCGCGAAGACCGCGGCCCTGATCCGCCGCCTGATGCTCGAGGCGCCGGGCGTGCTCGAGGCGTCGCCCGTCAACCGGCGGCTGGCGGCGGCCGGCAAGCCCATGGCCAACGGCGTATGGCCCTGGAATGGCGGCCGCGCGGCCGTGCTGCGCACGTTGCGCGAGCGCTACGGAATCTCCGGCGCGGTCATCTCGGCCGTAGACGTCATCGTGGGGCTCGGTCGGACACTGGGCATGGACGTCGTCACCGTGCCGGGGGCCACGGGATATATCGACACCAACTACGAAGGCAAGGCGGATGCCGCCATCGAGGCGATTCGCGACCATGACTTCGTCTACGTCCACGTCGAAGCGATCGACGAGGTCTCGCACGAGCAGAACCTGCGGCTCAAGATCAAGGCGATCGAGGACTTCGACGCCCGCCTGGTGGGCCGCGTGCTCGCGGCCGTGGGCCGCGACGTCGATGTGGCCGTGCTGCCCGATCATCCCGTGCCGATCGCGCTGGGCAAGCACACGCGAACGCCCGTTCCCGTGGCGGTGCGCATGGCGGGGGCGCCCGCCGACGCCGTGATGACGTTCGACGAACTGGCTTGTCTGGGCGGCGCGCTGGGTCACATGGAGAAAGACGGGCTCATGGACCTTCTGCTTGGCAGGCGCTGAGGAGAAGATCGCGGGAGTCAGCGGGAGTCAGGGTCCCTTCAGAATAAACCATACTGGCGTTCTGCATGCTGGATCGAACCGGTCTTTAGTCAGGCTGACCATCGATTGCGCCGCCAACTGGCCGCTATCGAGAAGGCGCTGATATGCCACACCCAAAACTAACTGTTCTTGAAGACCGTCCCCGATCGTCCCTTGGCCATGCGTCCATCCGGCCGAACCGTCGGCCGGCTGGGGCGTCAGATTGTATTGAGGCCGATGTGTTTCGCCATCAGATCGAAGTCGGAATCGTGGTGGATCAACGGTAGTCCGTGCTCAGCACAGAAGGTGCCTATGAGCACATCGATTGTCTTTCTGACGGTCACCCCCTTGGATCTGAGAAGCCGGTAGTTGGAGGCAGACTTCTCGGCCATGATGAAACCGACCATCTCGAACCGCGGAAGAGAAAGCAGGAGCGTCGACACCTCCCCTTTCTCACGAGGTGAGCGTATACCTTGCATGACCTCGCAATACACCAAGTCCCCAATCCCGACCAGATCCCGCTCCAAGCAAAGATCAACCTTGTTCACAACGCTGGGTAAACCACCCCGGAAGAACTCGATCCACGCCGACGTATCGACCATGACCATGTCAGTCCCTCCGCATTTCCTCGAGATTGCCTTCCCACATGATTCTGCCTTTAAGGGAACGGAGCTTCTTCTGGCTGTGAACCTGAACGAGCAGCCGCAAACCCGACTCAATAGCCGATCGCTTGGTGCGACAACCGCTGGTGCGCAGGGCTCGGGACATCAACCGATCGTCAAGAACAACGTTCGTTCGCATGTTATGCCTCCTTCATGTGTAGATACGATACACACTCTGTTCTCAATCGGCAACCCCAAAGTGACCGGGCGTCGGGGGGGGGGGCGTCGGGGTGACATCAACCTGTAACAAGGCGCTTTCTTTGTTTGCAGCGGCCATGGCAGGATTCCCCTCATGGCAAGACCTTTGCGAGTGAACCGGGCGAACGGTTGGTATCATGCGTATGCGCGCGGGCTGAACCGGATGGATCTGTATGGGACCGGCTCGCGAGCCGCCAGCGGGTTATGCAAAAGCATCAGTGGCGTCAACTACAGGTAATGCCATCGATCAGATACGTGCATCCAGCGACAGAACGTGCGGATAGGCAAGAATGCGCTCGTCGGCGACAGGCTCACGACGGGGGTGAGTTAAGGCCGTGAGGGAGTGCGGTCGGAGGGAACACCCGTACAGCGGCGTGGTGTTCAGGACGAGTTCTCGAACCGGATTTGCATGCCGCCGAGGTGTACGTGGTCAACCGCCTCGGCCGGGATGTGTTCATGAAGCAGGTTGTCCGCTAGACCCCATCGCACTGCCCGCTACACACAAGTCACCCTGAACTAACTGAAAATGGCTTTTTCAAGGTCCTCTTGGGTTGAGGGAGGCACCTGGGTCGTGCTGGCACCATCGTCTCCCGTAGTCGTCGCCGTCGTCGTCCACCGATTCGTCGGGGTAGCGACCCGGCTACGACGGGTCGCCGGTCCAGAGCAGGCTTGCGCACTGGCCACGCGAACGACCTGCGCGAGGACGGTCGAACGCCGACACGGTCGAACGCCGACGTTGACGATTCGCGCGGGGCATGCTAATTACCGCAGTTCATTTTGAACTGGACCCGCGAACCATGAACGAGACGGACGCATATATCGCCCTGAACATGATGGAGAAGGTCGGCCCGGTGGGCGTCCGCTCCCTCGTGGAGGCTTTGGGCTCGGCCCGCGCCGTGTTCGAAGCGTCGCGCGAGGCGCTGGAATCGGCCCGCGGGATCGGACGGCAGACGGCCGAGGCCATCCTGTCCCAGCGCGAACGGATCGACTGGGGCGGCGAGCGGGAGCGCGCCCAAACCATGGGACTGCGCATCCTGACCCCGCTGGACGCGGAGTACCCCGAGGAACTGAAGAGCATCCACGATCCGCCGCTGGCGCTGTATGTTCACGGAACGCTCCTGCAGCGCGATCGGCATGCCGTGGCCGTGGTCGGCACACGGCGGCCGACGCACTACGGCCGGGAGACGACGGCCCTGTTTTCGGAGGGACTGGCGCGCAGCGGCTTCACCGTGGTCAGCGGGCTGGCGGAGGGTGTCGACACGGTGGCGCACGAGACATGCCTGAAGGCGGGAGGACGCACGCTGGCCGTGCTCGGAGGCGCCATGGACTGTCTGTACCCGGCGTCGAACCACGACCTCGCGGAGAGGATTGCCGGATGCGGCGCGGTGCTTTCGGAGTTTCCCCTGGGCAAGCGGCCCGACAAGACGACGTTTCCGATGCGCAACCGGCTGGTCAGCGGTCTGAGCGTCGGCGTGCTGGTCGTGGAAGCGGGGGACAAGAGCGGCGCCCTGATTACGGTCAACCAGGCGCTCGATCAAGGGCGGCATGTATTTGCCGTGCCGGGGCGCATCGATTCGAACGCCTCGCGCGGGACCAACGGTCTGATCCGGCAGGGGGCGACGCTGGTGACGGGGGTCGAGGATGTGCTGCGGGCCTTCGAGTTTCTGCCTGGAGGCGTGTTGCCGGCCGCGGCGGTGCGGCCGGAGGCGGCGGGGGTGAAGGCGGTGCTGACGACCGGCGAGGAACGGATCGTCGAGGCGATCCGTATGGGAGAAGAGAGCGTCGACGGGGTCATCAGGCGCTCGGGCCTGCCTGCGTCCGAGGTGGGCGGCCTTCTGATCATGCTGGAGATGAAACGTGTGGTTCGCATGTGTCCGGGGCGCCGTTTGGAGCTATCGTCCGCGGCGGCAATTTGAACGCGCGGTGTATCGTGGGTACTGCTTGAAAATGTATGAAAAGGGGATCCGGTTAACGAGAACGGCGACGAGATCGGATAACGATTAGAGAGTATCCCAATCGTCCACCATTCTCGTCGCCGCTCTCGTCGACCGAAATGGACGGAAAAACGGGGGAGAAGGCCGCAACACGGCTAACCCCATTGAAAAAGAGATAGTTACACAGGAAGTCGTGCCGTCAACTTTGACGGAACGGTTTCGCGCCATGGGAGAGCACAATGTCAAAGAGCCTCGTCATCGTCGAATCGCCCGCCAAGGCGAAAACGATCGGTAAGATCCTGGGCAAGGAATACGTGGTCAAGTCGTCGAAAGGCCACGTGCGCGATCTGCCGATCAACCGGTTGGGGGTGGACGTCGACAAGGGCTTTGCGGCCGAGTACGAGGTGGTGGCGTCGCGCCGGACGGTCGTGGACGAGCTGTGCAAGGCGGCCAAGGATTGCGAAGCGGTCTACCTGTGTCCCGACCCGGACCGCGAGGGGGAGGCGATCGCCTGGCACCTGAAGTGCATCCTGGATGAGGCCGATGCGGGGCACGTCTTTCACCGCGTGCGGTACAACGAGATCACGCCGCGGGCCGTGCGCGAGGCGTTTGCGCATCCGGGCGAGATCGACATGCATCGCGTCGACGCGCAGCAAGCGCGCCGCGTGCTGGACCGGATCGTGGGATACAAGGTCAGCCCTCTGTTGTGGCGGCGCATCCGGCGCGGGCTGAGCGCGGGGCGGGTGCAGTCGGTTGCGCTCAAGCTGGTGTGCGACCGGGAGCGGGAGATCCGCGCCTTCGTTTCCGAGATGTACTGGGTGATGGGCGCCATGGCGCGCAAGCTGACCGCGCCGCAGGACCCGTTCCGCGTGCGGCTGGCGAAGCTCGCCGGAGCCAAGGCCGAGATCAAGACCGCCGAGCAGGCGGAGACCATCCGGCGCGAGCTGGCGGGACGCGAGCTGTGCGTGGCCGCCATTCGCAACCGGGAAGTCACCCGCCGCGCGCCGCCGCCCTTCATCACCAGCGCCTTGCAGCAGGCGGCCTCCAATGCCTTCGGGTTTTCGCCCAGCCGGACGATGAGCCTCGCGCAGCGGCTCTACGAAGGCGTCGATCTGGGTGACGACGGTCCGTCCGGTCTGATCACCTACATGCGCACCGATTCCTTCAACGTGTCGAACGATGCGCGGGAGGCCTGCCGCGAGTTTGTGGCGGGAGCGTTTGGCGCCGAGTATCTGCCGGAGAAGCCGAATTTCTACAAGAGCCGCTCGAGCGCGCAGGAAGCGCACGAGGCCATTCGGCCCACCGACGTCCGGCGCACCCCGGAGAGCCTGCGCGGCCGGATCGAAGACCCGGAGTGGAAGCTCTACAGCCTGATCTGGCGGCGCTTCGTCGCCAGCCAGATGACGCCGGCGCGGTTCGACCAGAAGACGATCGACGTGGCCACGATCGCGGCCGGCGTGCAACGCGACGACTACCTCTTCAGCGCCACGAGCTCCGACGTGAAGTTCCCCGGCTTCCTCAAGGCGACGGGCGTGCCCGAGCCGCAACCCGGCCGGGAGGGCGAGGGCGGCGAGGAGGACGAGCAGCGGATTCCGCCGCTCGAGGTGGGCGAGCGACTGGAATGCGTCGAGTGGCTTTCCGAGATGAAGCAAACTCAGCCCCCGCCGCGGTTCTCGGAGGCCAGCCTCGTGCGCGAGCTCGAGCGCAACGGAGTGGGGCGCCCCAGCACCTATGCGTCCACGGTCGGAACCCTGAACGATCGCAAGTACGTGATCCGCGAAAAACGCACGCTGGCGCCGACGGAGCTGGGCCTCAAGGTCGACGACATGCTGCGCGAAAATCTGGCGGCACTCTTCGATGTGCATTTCACGGCGCAGATGGAAGGCAAGCTCGATGCGGTCGAGCGCGGCGAGGTGGAATGGCCGAAGATGCTGGAGGATTTCTACGCGCGGTTCCAGGAATGGATGGCCGCGGCGCGGGGGCCGGCGGCCGGAGACGACAACGTGCGGCGCGTGCTGGCGGCGATGGAGACGATCAAGGAGTGGGCGCCGGAAGAGGTGCGAGGCAAACGGAAGTACAGCGACCGGAAGTTCGTCGACTCGGTCGTCAAGCAGGGGCTGGACGACAAGCGTCCCGTCTCGCAGCGCCAGCTCGAGACGTTGATGAAGATCGCCCTGCGATACCGCGAGCAGGCGCCGGGCATCGAGGCGCTGGTTTCCGATCTGGGGGCCGCCCACATCCTGACCGCGCCGGACGCGGCGGGGCCGAGGGAGTCCACGATGAAGAAGCTGGCGCTGCTGAAATCCGTGGAGCTGGACGAATCCACGACGGCGTTCGTGGCCTCGCTGCGCGCCCGCGCCGAGGGCGGCCGGGGACTCTCCGAGGCTCAGTGTTCCGCGCTGGACAAGGTCATCCGGCGCAACGCCGCGCGCATCCAGGGCTTGGAAGGAATGGAGGCGGAACTGGAGCTCGGCGCGGTGCCGGACGAGGGTCCGGACACGCAGAGCGGCCCGTTGCTGGACGCGACGAAGCGCGTGACGACGTGGAAGGATCCTGTCAAGCGCGGCCGGCGCGTTTTCGACGACAAGGATTTCGACGCGTCGTTGCGGGCGCAGTTCGAGCGCTCGGGACGGCTTTCCCCCAAGCAGCGCGCCGCCATGCAACGCATGGTTTTCCGCTATCGCGATCAGGTTCCCGACTTCGAGGCTCTGGCCCAGCGGCATGGTTGGACCACGGCGAGAAGGAAGATGGCCGATGCAGGCGAATGATCCGCTCCTGCGCGACCCGCACGTGAAGCGCTTTGTGGACTACCTGACGACCGAGAAGAACGCGTCCGTGCACACGGTCAGCGGCTACCTGGCGGACCTCGGCCAGTTTGTGGGAGTCGTCTGGCCCGACGCGAAGCCCCCATTCGACTGGGCCGCCGCCGACAGCTTCGCGGCCCGCAAGTTCCTGGTTGGATTCCAGAAGGCCGGCCGGCAGGCGACGACGACCGCGCGTAAACTGGCTTCGGTGAGGTCGTTCTACCGCTACCTGCAGCGCGAGGAGATCCTGACGCAGAACCCGTTCGCGGGCCTGCGCCCGCCGAAGCGCGCCGGGCGACTGCCGCATGTGCTGTCGGTCGCCGAGGTTGCGCGGCTTCTTGACGCGCCCCTGCGCCTGTACGCCGAGCGCGCCGCCGGGGAGCCGCGCCGGGGTCGGCGCGACGCGGAAAACGCGGCCATGGCGGCGTATGCCGCGCAACGCGACGCGGCGATGCTCGAGACGCTCTACAGCACGGGCGCGCGAATCAGCGAAGCGACCGGGCTGCGCGAGCGGGACGTGGACCTGCTGGCGGGGACGGTGAAGGTGCGCGGCAAGGGCAAGAAAGAGCGCCTCTGTCCACTGGGCGGCCCGGCGGCGCGCGCGTTGCGCACGACGATGGAAAAGGGGCGGACGCTGTGGGCAGCGCCCGCGCGCGCGGGGGACCGTCCGGTCTTCCTGAGCCTGCAGGGCGGCGCGTTGACGCCGCGTTCGATCGAGCGGTCGTTGAAGAAGTATCTTGCCCGTGCCGGGCTGGATGGGCACATGACACCGCACGCGCTGCGCCACAGCTTCGCGACGCACATGCTGGACGCCGGCGCGGACATGCGCAGCGTGCAGGAACTGCTCGGGCATTCCAGCCTGTCGACCACGCAGATCTACACGCACGTGTCGGTCGAGAGCATAAAGCGGGTCTACGACGAAGCGCATCCGCGCGCGCATGGGAATGGTTAAGGGTTAACGATGCCTTGGTGGCTTTACCAAATTGTGTTTGCGGTCGGGTACACACTGATGCTGCCCCGATTTCTCCTGCGCATGTCGCACCGCGGCGGGTACCGGCGGGATTTTGGCCAGCGGTTGGGGTTCTACGGGGCCGACACGGGGCGGCGTCTGCGGGAGCGTCGCCGGATCTGGGTGCATGCGGTCAGCGTGGGGGAAGCCTATGTGGCGTTGAGCTTCATGCGAGTGCTGCGCGCCCGCATGCCGGGGGTGTCGTTTGTGCTTTCGACGACGACCCCCACGGGGCGCGCCGTCGCCGCGCCGCACTTGGGCGCGGACGATGTGGCGATCTACTTCCCCGTCGATTTCCCTTCCTCCGTTCGGCGCGCGGTTTCGACCATCAATCCCCTGGCGCTCGTGCTCGTGGAATCCGAGCTGTGGCCGAACCTGATTCGCGCGGCATCGCGCCGGGGGACGCCGATGATGGTCGTCAACGGCCGGGTGTCCCAGTCCTCCTACGAAGGTTACGCCCGGGTGGGGAGGTTCTTCGCCAAGGTGGCGGCCATGGTGGACTGCTTCTGCGTGCAGCATGAAGCCGACGCGGAGAGGCTGCTCAGGTTGGGGGCGCCTTCGGCGCGGGTCGCGGCGGTCGGTTCCGTGAAGTACGACATGGCGGACTCGGACGGGGGAGGCGGGCGCGACATGATGCCGCTGCTGCGCGCCGCGGGCGCCGAAGCCGGGGACGCGATCATTGTGGGCGGGTCGACCTGGCCCGGCGAGGAGGCGGCGCTGCTTGCCTGCTGCCGCCGGCTTCTGGAGAACGGGAAGCACGTCTTCCTGGTGCTGGTTCCACGGCATGCCGAGAGAGCGCGCGAGGTCATCAGGGAACTGGAGCGGTCCGGACTGCCCTGGGCGCTGCGCAGCCGCACGGCGCCCGGCGCGGCGCCCGGCGAACCGCGTCCGCGCGTGCTGCTGGCGGACTCGACGGGCGAGCTGAAGAGCCTCTACGCGGCGGCGGACGTCGTCTTTGTCGGCAAGAGCCTGACGCAGCACGGAGGGCAGAACGTCATCGAGCCTGCCGCGCTGGGCAAGCCCACGATCGTCGGTCCGAACATGGAGAATTTCGCCGGCATCGTGGAGGACCTGACGGCGGCCGGCGCGATCGCGCAGGTGGCGGACACGGAGGCGCTCTACGAGGCACTGCGCCGGTTCGTCGAAGACGGCGCGCTGCGGGAGGCCGTGGGGCGGCGCGGCCGCGACATGACGCTCAGCCGGCGGGGCGCGATGGACCGGACGGTGACGAAGTTCCTCGATCTGGTCGCGCGCAAGAGCGCCGCTGCCGGGCGATCGCCAGCAGGATGAAGGCATACTGGGCCGCGAAGGCCGCGGTCAGGGCCGCCGCGCCCAGGGGCATTCCGCCGTACCGGAAGACGCGCTTGACCGCGGGATAGAACACGAAGACACTCATCCACGGTCCGTCGCACACTGCGTCCGGCAGACCGGCTCGGCGCAGCAGGCTGGGCACGACCGCCAAGGCGCCCAGCCCGTAGGCCAGTGAGTAGGGCGCGCGCGACGGGGCGGGCCAGGCGTTCGTTACGCCTCCAGGCCGCCCGCAGCCGCGGCGCCGCCAGGGCGCAGCCCAGCAGCATGCCGATCGTCAAATGCAGCGTCACGTGCGCCACGGTTCGTGCCCCTCCTTGCGTTCCGTGCGTGACAGCTCCCGCCAGGCGGCGGCGAGCAACAAGGCGTAGAGCAGGGCGGTCCCCGCGGCGTACCACGGCGAATCGGCTTCGGCCAGGTCGATGCGGTAGTGCCAGAAGAAGATGTCCATGCGCGGGTCGAAGGACCACCGCAGGTAGAGCGCGTGCAGGCCGAGGAGACGGGGCACGTCCGGCACGATGGCCCATGCGGCGCAGGACGCCATGGCCAGGGGCGTGAACACGAGCCAGACCAGGCCCGCGCGGAAGCCGCGGACAAGATAGACCAGGGCGCAGGGCGCGAGGCCGATGAGCGATCCGAGAAAGACCTGATTCATGGCGCGTCTCCCGGAACGGGCGGCAGGGGCACCCATGCGCGCAGGGCGCGCACGCGCTCGAAGGCCTGGCGGGCGCCCGCGCGGTCTCCCAGGTGCAGGCGCAGCTTGCCGAGCTCGAGCCAGAGACGGTAGTTGTTCGGGTCATAGGCGGCGGCCTGGGCAATGCAGCGTTCGCCCAGCGCCCAGGACTCGGGTGAGTTCATGAGGCAGGCCTGTCGCCCGAAGCTGTACCAATCCTGCCAGGAGGTGGGCGCCCACGCGATCGCGCGCGCCAGTTGGTCCGGCGTCGCGGAGCGGGCGGCGCGGGGCGTGTCGCGCAGGTGCATCGGCTTGAGGGTCAGGCCGAAGACCAGCGCCGCGAGCAGACCGGCGACGAGGGAGAACGGCACGATGCGGGCCGGCTCCTCGCGCTCGGCGCGCGAATCGGCGGGGGCCGAAAGGCTCAGCGCGGCAAGCACCGAGAGGACGCCGGCGTAGAGGGGCGTGTGCAGGGGAAAGTCGAACGCGGCGTTGAAGGCGGCGATCAGGCAGGCGGCGGGCACGCCGAAGCTCGCGACGGCCGTGGGCGCGGTCCCCGAGCGGCCGATGGCCCGGGCCTGACGCGATGCCGCCAGGATCAGCAGGGCCATGAGCAGGGCGCCGATCAGTCCCTTCTCCGCCAGGGATTGCACGTAGGCGTTCTCGGCATGCGTCATGAAGGCGCTGTCCGAGGTGGTGCGGAAGAGGGGGTAGACCATGCGGAACGCGTTGGCGCCCACGCCGGCGCTCGAGTGGGCGTTCCAGATGCGCAGCGTGTCGCGCCAGGTCTGCAGGCGATAGTGGGCGCTGAGCGTCTGGTGGGGCTGCACGAGGGAGGCGATGCGATCGCGCGCCTCCGAGGCCGGCATGCGGTCAAACGCGGCGGTCAGGGCCGCGGCCGCGATGGCCAGGGCCGCGATCAGCGCAAGCATGGTACGAAAACGGCGGCGCAACAGGCTCCCGACGCACAGGGTTCCCAGGCCGAGGAAAAACGCCAGCATGGCGCCGCGACTCAAGACGTCCGCCGTATTCCTCGCAATCGTCGTCGCTCGAGGCCGACGCGGCGTAACCCAACAGCGCGAGGAACGCGGTCAACCCCGCGGCCAGATAGACATGTCCGCTTTGCTTCATGCGCCAGCGCACCCCTTCGGCATCGATCGGCGCGGCCTACGCCTGACACCCGTTTGAAGGCAGGCAGTTTAGCACGGCGCGCGTGCGAATGAAAGGACCTTTTCTCGCGCGCGACGGCGCGCGAGGAGTAGGGACGCGCCAACCGGGGCTACGGGGAGTTAAGGAGTGCGGGGTTGTCGGGGACGGGCCTGGAAATAGTTTTTTGCGGGCGAAGTGGACATCTGGATGGCGTGGCGCTAGCATAACAGGGTGTCGAGTGCATCGGTTCGTGTTGCATGGTCCGAAACAGCGAACGCGCGAGGAGGCGACCAGTGAATGGAACGGATTGTCAGAAAAGTGCGAATGCGTGGACATTGGATATTCCTTGTTGAATATTGGACATTGTCTCCTTTCGGCTGCAATACTTATGGGTAAAGGGCAGG
>JAQBFL010000062.1:0-4768 GCA_032123415.1 bacterium
ACTCCCGCGCCCCACTGCGCCGTCTCGTCGCTGTAGTCCCCACTGCCGGGCGTGAGCTTGTAGCGTCCCGTGCCGCCGGCCGCGTAGACCGACACCCATGAAATCGGCGCGAAACTGACGTAGACCATCGCGCGCTGCGACTTGAGTTCGCTATCGTCCGCAAGCGAAACCTCCACAGCGCGCGAGAGCGATTCGATGTAGGCCCCCATGCCCCAGGCGTTCAGGTTGCGGGCGGCGAGCATGTAGCGACTGGGGTCATTTCCTTCCGCAACGGGTGCCGCGCTTTGTGAGGTCAGCGGGCTCAACGAAACGGAACCAACTACCAACGAGACGAATAGTGCGTTTTTCATGCTGCACATCCTAGTAGTTGCGGACTTCGAAGTGCAAGCATATAATTCATTTCTTAAAGAGTGCAGTCGACCGCCGTTCGCCGCGCCCGGAACCACCCGTCCGCGCGGGGGGCGAGCGGCAAGCGGGGATACGTTCAAGGAGTGTGGATCATGGGCGCCAATCGACGACATACGTTCGGCCCAGCGGGGCTTGTTACCGCCGGCCTGGTCTTGATGACGGGCTGTTTCCCCTGGCAAGCGCCCGACGCCCCGGCCCGCTTCACCTCGTTGGCGGAAGCCGAGGCCGCGCGGGACGGCGTGCGCTTCATCGACCTGAGCGCCGCAGCGCCGACGAACTGGCCGGTCGGTCTGGACGCATTTCCCGCGCTCGAGAAACTCAGTCTGCGGCACGCTCGTCTCGGGGCGCTGCCCGCCGCCGTGGGGCGGTTGCAGACCGTGACGTGGCTCGACCTGGCCGACATGGACCTCGACGCGCTCCCGCCCGAACTGGGCAGCCTCGCGGCTCTGGACACGCTCTATCTCTCCGACAACCGCATCGAGACACTGCCCCCCGAGATCGGACGCCTCTCGGCGCTGCGCTACCTGAACGCAGACCGCAACGCGTTGACGTCGCTGCCGGCCGAAATTGCCGGCCTGACCTCCCTGCGCTGGCTGCGGGTGAACTCCAACAAGCTCACCGCCCTGCCGCCGAACGTGGGGCGCCTGCGGTCCCTCCGCCGCCTCTACTTGAACGACAACCTGCTCCCCGGTCTCCCGGACGAGATCGAAGGTCTGCAGCAGTTGACCGATCTGAGCGCCAACAGCAACCGTTTGACGCATCTCCCGGCCTGTCTCGCCCGCCTGCCGGCCCTGCGGCGGCTCGATCTGCGGATGAATCTTATCGAGGCACTCCCCGAGGATCTGGCGGCTCTCGGCGCCCTGCAATGGCTGAGGTTGGACGGCAATCCCATCCCCGAGTCGGAGCGTCGGAGAATCGAAGCCGCCTTGCCTCGGACCTTGGTCGTCTTCTGAGGCAGCCGGTTCGCTTTTCCGAAAGGCTTCTCCGCGGGATCGGCGCCGTTCGAGAAACAAGGGAGTGTTACCTCAGACTGGAGGCCACGCCATGAAGCCCGCATCCTATCGGCAGACCGCGGAGCAGCGCCAGACCGTCGGCGCCCCACTCCTTCCGCTCGCTCTCGGAGCCATCTTCCTCCTTTCCATCGCGTTGGTTCCGCTGGCCGCCGCGTCCCTCGTTCTGCACGCGCATTCGGCCGCGCAGACCGCGCTGCACGCCGCGTTCATCCTGATGGTGTCCGAGAAACTTGTCTCCATGTTCGGACGCATGCGCGGCGGCCGCGTCCCCCCGCCCTTGCGCGACGCATCCATGGCTCTCGTCGGTATCGCCTTCACCGCCATGTTCCATGCCGTGCTCTTCGGGCTGTGGCGCGGCGGCAGCGCGACGGCCGGCCCGGCCGCCCGCGGCGTGGGGCTGGTCCTTTACGCCGTCGCCTTGGGCCTGCACTACTGGGCCTCCCGCCACCTCGCGCACGCCATGACCGCCCCGCCCACGCAACGCGCGGCCTACGGGCTGGTCGTCACGGGCCCCTATGCGGTCGTCCGCCATCCCATCTACCTCGCCGCTTGCATGGAGGCCCTGGCGATCCCGCTGATCTTCCTCTCGGCATGGGGGTTGGCCATTTCGGTTCTGGCGTTTATCCCCCTTGAAGTGTACCGCAGCATCAGGGAGGACCGCCACGCGCGGGAACAGTTCGGAGAGCCCTACCAGACCTATGCCTCGGCCGTGCCGGCCCTGTGGCCCGCGCCCCCGAGGCGCCACCGGCGCACCGCGCCGAAACGGTGAGGAGATGTCGATGCGCGAAGCGACTGCAAACGGATGGGAAGACTACGTGGCCGGGATGGGCGATCGCCATGCGGGGCTCCTGTCGGACGCCGAGCGCAAGAGCCTTCGCGGGGCCGTGGTGGCCGTCGCGGGCGCGGGCGGCGTGGGCGGCCAAACCGCCCTGGCTCTCGCACGCCTCGGCTGCGGGGCCATCCGCCTGGCCGATTGCGGCCGGTTCGACGCCTCCAACGCCAACCGCCAGGCCGGCGCGGATTGCAGCACGCTCGGTCGCAACAAGGCCGCCGTGGTCGGCGAGGCCATCCGCGCCATCAACCCCGCCTGCCGCGTAGAGACGATGGAGGAGGGCGTCACGGACGCCAACCTCGCGTCATTTCTCGATTCCGCTTCGGTCGTGATCGACGGCATCGATCTGTATGCCCTGCGCATCAAGCGCGACCTCTATGACCAGGCCCGCGCACGCGGCCTGGCCGTCGTCAGCACCCCGATCCTCGGGTTCGGCGCGGCGCTGGCCGTTTTCGACCCCGTCCGCGGCCCGTCCTTCGGCAAACACTTCGGCCCGCTGCCGCCGGACGGCGACGAGAAGGCGCGCCGCCGCTACCTCCAGCGCATCGCGATGGGCTTCTTCGGCATCCTGCCCGACCTCGACTGGGGCCTCTTCGCCGCGCGCGTCTACGAGGGCAAGTGCCCGTCCGTGGGAACCTCCTGCATGCTGGCGGGCGCTCTCGGCGCGCTGGCGGCCGTCGACTGCCTCGCCGGCACGCGGCGCTACCCCGTCATTCCGGACACCGTTCATGTGGACCTGCGCCGGCTGCGGGCCGTGCGCGTGGGCCCCCTGCGCCGCACCTTTTTCAAACTGCGCCTGCTCGCCCGGCTGCTGGTAATGCGTCAGTGACGTGGGAAGCCCCCACGGCACTGACGTAATACGGCTGCCGCGCAATCGTCATTGATCTTGGGCCCGCAATCCGCGATAATGCCCCCCCTATGAAACGGGGACGCCAGACGCCATGAAAGCCAGGCCCGACACGGCGAACAAGGACAAGCTGTGCATTCTAACGCTCGACGACGAGCCGTCCATCCGCGAGGTGTACCGGCTGGGGCTGACGCAGGCGGGCCACGAAGTCGTGCCGGCCGCCACCGGCCGCGAAGCGCTCCAGCTCATGATGCAGCACCGCTTCGATGTGCTGATCGTCGATATCCGCATGCGAGAGATGAGCGGCATCGTTTTTCTCCAGGAGGCGCTGAAGATCTGGCCCTGGGTCGGCGTCGTCATCGTCTCCGGGCACATCACGACGTCCGTGACCGAACAGGCGCGCGCGCTGGGCGTCACCCGCGTCATGCACAAACCCGTCTCGCTGCGGGACCTGATCGCCAACGTGACGGAAGCGGCCAGGGATCGGCCCGCCGCCGCTGACGAGCTGACCGGCAGCCGGCCGCTGGCCCTGATGAAGGACCACCTCAAGCTGCTCTCGCGGCTCGACGAAACGACCTCCGGTTCCGGCACGCTGATCGACGCCCTGCACGATTTCGGCCGCGACCTGGCGTCCATGCTGCCCTGCGATATGCTGGGTCTGCTCGTTGCCGAACGGGAAAGCAACGCCTTCATCGTGCATTTGCGCAACCCGGTTTGCGAAGCGTTCGTGCACGAGGTCCAGGATGAGATGCTGGCCCGCTACCGTGTCGTCAGCGGCCACGGCCTGGCGGCGAGCCAGATCGAAACCAAGATCGAAGGCGCCGAGATCGAACCCAACGCGCCCGGCTGCGTCGGCACGACCCTCTCGGTGCCTATCATCCTCGGTAACGACGTATGCGGCATGTTGACGCTCGCCACGCACGCCAACGCCCCGTACAACGCCGCCGACGTCTCCCTGCTCTACCACGCGGCCAACCACATGGCCGCCGTGTTTCTGGCCCTGCGCCGCATGCAGCACCTCGCCACGCGCGACGGGCTGACCGGCCTTTTCAACAGGATGCGCATCGAGGAAGAACTCGAACAGACCTGGCAGGTCACTCACCGCTACGGCCCCTCGATGGCCGTCGTAGTCATCGACATTGACCACTTCAAGGTCATGAACGACACCTACGGCCACGCCGTGGGCGACGAGGTGCTGCGGGCGTTCTCGGATCTCATGCGCCAGGCAGCGCGTTCGTCGGACATGCTGGCGCGTTACGGCGGCGACGAGTTCCTGGCGATTCTCCCGCGCGCCGCCGTGGCCGACGCGCAGATATTCTGCGAGCGCCTGCTGGAACGCACCCGAACCCACGTGTTCTGCTCGGAATCGCACCGGCTGAACGTGACCATCTCCGTCGGCATCGCCACGAGCGACAACCCCTCCCACCTCTCGAGCGGCGCCGAGTTGCTTGCCCAGGCCGACAAGGCTCTCTATATGGCCAAGCGCGGCGGACGCGACCGCATCTGCGTGTGGCAGGGCGACAAGGCGGCGGCCGAAGCCGCCGCGAGCGGGGACAAGCCGAACGATACCGACGTCATTTTTGCCGAGAAGACCCGCGCGCGCATCGTCGTGGTCGACGACGAGGAGCCCATCCTGCGCTTTCTGAGCACGCTGCTCAAGCAGGACGG
>JAQBFL010000063.1:0-3573 GCA_032123415.1 bacterium
ATCGCACTCGCCGCGGCCTTGTCCGGTTGCCGGTCGCCCGCGGGGCATCGGCAGGCCGCGGACCGCACGGCACAGGATATCATCCGTCAGTCTCGGGAATCGCTCGGTTTTGAAGGTGACGTCTCCGTCGACCCGGCGGCCGACACCCTGCGCGCCCGATTGATCAAGGGACAGGGGCTGCCGACGGCGCCCGCCCCGGCCCGGGGCGCGGCCGAGGAAAGTCCCCCGCCACACTGGCCCGACCCGGCGTACCTCGCCGCGCGCAAGGGTGCCGTGGCCGATGGGGCCGGAGCGGTCGCCGTGTCCGACGATGTGCGCATCGGGCTTTTCACGGCGCTGGAAATCGCAGCCGGCCACAGCCGCGAGTTTCTCGCCCGCAAGGAGACGCTCTTCAAGACCGCCCTGGCGCTGGACGTGGCCCGGAACATCTACCGCTTCACGCTGACCGCCAAGGGCAAGGGCGGCGGCGGCGGCGAACGCACCGACGGCGAGTCGACGTCGAAAGCCACGGGTTCCGCGGTGGCGGAGTTGAAGAAGTCCTTCCAGCGCGGCGGCAGCATCGCCACGCAGGCGGGGTTGGACCTCGTCGAGTTTCTCTCGGGAGACGGCTCGTCGTCGCAGGGCTTGTCCGCCGACGCGACGTTGAGCCTTCCCCTGCTGCGCGGGTCCGGGCGGCACATCGTGTCCGAACCCCTCGTCCAGGCGGAGCGCAACGTCGTCTACGCACTCTACGAGTTCGAGCGTTACCGCCAGGAGTTCGTGGTGCGCGTCGCCTCGGAGTACTTCGATGTTCTCAACCGCCAGGAACAGGTTCTGACCGCGGCCGAGAACGTCGAACGCGTGCATGCGTCCTCGGAGCGCGCGCGTCGCCTGGCCGATGCGGGGCGGATTCCCGAGATCCAGGTCGACCAGGCCGGCCAGAGCGAGCTGCGCGCGCGCGAATCCTGGATCGGCGCCGTGGAGTCGGCCAAGCGCGCTCTCGACAGCTTCAAGCTCACGCTTGGCCTGCCGGCCGACGCGCGCGTCTCGCTCGACCCGGCCGAGATGGAGGCCCTGACGCAGGCTCTGCCCGCCGGTGAAACCGACACCCCGCGCTCGGCGTGGGAAGTCGCCGAGGAGCAGGCCGTGCCCATGGCGCTGGAACGGCGCATGGACCTGAAGGTCGCGCTGGCGCGCGTCGAAGACGCGGAGCGGGCGGTGGCGGTCTCCGCGGACGGCCTGCGGGGCGAGCTGACGCTGCTGGGCGAATCCAAGGTCCAAACCACGAGGACCTCGGCCGGCGGGGATGAGACCTCGTCGAGCCGCTCGCGCCAGGGGCTCTACTCCGCGCTGCTGAGCATCGACCTGCCGATCGAGCGCACGGCCGAGCGCCAGGCATATCGCGAGAGCCTGATCGGCATGGAGAAGGCCCTGCGGGACGCGGAAGGAATCGAGGACGGCGTCAAGAGCGAGGTACGCGCCGCGTTGCGCAACCTGGCTCGGGCGCGTGAAAGCATCGATATCCAGCGACGGGCCGTGGCCCTGGCCCAACGGCGCGAGCGCAGCATTAACCTGTTCCTGCAGGCAGGCCGCGCGGAGATACGCGACCTGCTCGAGGCGCAGGAGGACCTGGTGTCCGCGCAGGATGCCCTGACCGCGGCGCTGGTGCGCCTCAGGGTCGCCGAACTGGAAACGCAACGCGATCTCGGCGTGATCGAGGTCGATCGATCCGGCGTCTGGCGCCGGAAGAACGAGGGATGACGATCATGGCGGACGGCAAACAGAAACTGAAGACCATCGTCCGGCGCGTCGGACGCCGCCGGGCGGTCGCGGCGGGGGTCACGGCGCTGATCGCAATCCTGGCCGTCGCCTTCGCGATGCGTCGCACGGACCGCGACGACTCGCATGTTCTGACGCACACCGTGCGGCGCGGGCCGTTGACCATCAGCCTGACCGAAGAGGGCAGCATCCGCGCCCGCGATCAGGTCATCATCAAGAGCGAGGTTCAGGGCAGCGCGCGCATCCTGTTTCTGATCCCCGAAGGCGCCGTGGTCAAGCCGGGCGACCTGCTGGTGGAGTTGGACGCCAGCAAGATGGAGGAGTCCCGATTCGATCAGCAGCTCAAGGTCAAGAACGCCGAGGCCGAGTTTATCCGCGTGCGCGAGAACATGGCCGTGACGGAAAACCAGGCGCAGAGCGACGAGGAGAAGGCCGTGCTCACGCTCGATTTTGCCGGGCGCGACATGAACCAGTACACCGCGGGCGAGTACCCCAAGGAGCTCAAGGAGGTCGAGGCGCGTATCCGGTTGGCGGAGGAGGATGGGCAGCGGGCGGCGGAGAAGCTGAAGTGGTCGCGGGTGTTGTTCGACGAGAAGTACATTTCCCAAACCGAACTGCAGGCCGATGAACTGGCCGAGAAGAAGGCGCGGCTGGACCTGGAGCTGGCCCAGGGCGGCCTCGAACTGCTCACCGCGTTCACGCACGACCGCCGCCTGGCCGAACTGGAGAGCAACCTGCGCCAGGCAACGCTGGCGCTCGACCGCACGCGGCGCAAGAACAAGGCGAACATCCTGCAGGCGGAAGCCGAACTGAGCGCCAGGGAGATCGATTTCAAGCGCCAGCAGGAAAGGCTGACCGAGCTGGAGAACCAGATTCTCAAGACGCGGATGACGGCCCCGTCCGAGGGGCTGGTCGTCTACGCGACCAGCGTGCGCCAGGGCCGATGGTCATCGCAGGACGAGCCCCTCGCGGAAGGTCAGGATGCGCGGGAACGCCAGGAGTTGATTTACCTGCCCGAGACCGCGCGCATGATGGCGTCGCTGAAGATTCACGAGTCGCGCCTCGACAAACTTCGGCTCGGCATGAAGGCGCGCGTCATGATCGACGCGCTGCCGGGGCGCGTGTTCGGCGGCGAGGTGGCCCGCATCGCGCCGCTCCCAGACCCCACCAGCGCCTGGATCAACCCCGACCTCAAGGTCTACGACACGCAGGTGCATATCGACGGCGACGGCAGCGAGCTGCGCAACGGCATGACCTGCAAGGTCGAGATCCTGATCGACGCGTTCGACGGGGTGCTGTCGGTGCCCGTTCAGTGCGTGGTTCGCGAGGGACGGCAGAGCGTGGCCTATGTGGCCGGGCCGACGGGACCGGTGCGCCGCCCCATCGAGGTCGGCGCGGACAACACGCGGATGATCCTCGTCACCTCGGGCCTCGCGGAGGGGGAAGAGGTCGTGATGACTCCACCGCTTTCCGCAACCGCGCGCCCCGAGGGCGGCAACGGCGAAGGCGGGGCGCGGCCCGCGGGCCGACGCCGGCGCAACGGCGAAGGCGATGGCGCCCAGACGCCTCGGACGCGCGGCGGGGACGGCGAACGGCCGGCCGCGGCGCCGGCGCCGAACGGAGGCACGGCGGGCGCCCCCCCCATCCTCAGGGAGACCGCCCCGTGACGGCTGACGCAGATGTGATCCGCATCGAGGACGTCGAACGCGTCTACCGCATGGGCGGCAGCGAAGTGCGGGCTCTCGACGGCGTGAACGCCGTCTTCCGCGCGGGGGAGTTCTGGGCGGTCATGGGGCCCAGCGGCTCGGGCAAGAG
>JAQBFL010000064.1:0-3386 GCA_032123415.1 bacterium
CCGAGGCCGAGACCTATATGCGGGAACGTGAGTGCAAGGGCGAAACCGTACTGATTGTCACTCATGACCAGGAAGTGTGCGGGCTGATCGCCCTGGCCGACCCGATCAGGGAAGAGGCGCCGGAGACAATTCAGAGCCTCAGGGCAAGTGGAATGCACCGGATTATTGCGATGTACACGGGCGACAACCACCGGACGGCGTCATCCGTCGCCGCATTCCTTGGCATCGAGGAAGTGGCCGCCGGGTTGCTGCCGGAGGAAAAGGTCAATCGCGTCAGGGCGTTAAGCGGCAATGGACATACCATTGCCATGGTCGGAGACGGGATCAACGATGCCCCAGCGCTCGCCACGGCGGCCGTGGGCATCGCAATGGGCAAGGTCGGCAGCGACATCGCCATGCAGGCGGCCGATGTCGTGCTGCTGACCGACGATCTCCTGCAAGTGCCGGCGGCGTTTGCGCTCGGTCGCAAAGCGCTGACGGTCATTCGTCAGAACCTTGTGTTCGCCCTGGTCTTCAACACGACCATGATCTTTCTTGCTTCGGAAGGGATCCTTTCCATGGCGATCGGCGCCCTGTGCCATCAGGGCAGTTCCCTCTTTGTGATCCTGAACTCCATGCGGTTGCTGCTCGTCACGAAGCGAGGCCGCACGTCCCACGGCATCATTTAAGAAGGAGGTGTATGGCATGAAGTGATGGGTATGCGGTTGTTTGAGTCGCAAGCGCGGAGGTCCGACCCGGAAAGCCGGAAAGAACAGAACAGGAAATAAGCAAAGCAAGCAGGAGAAAAGGGAAAGAACAAATGAGTACAAGATCAACAATCCAAGTCGGTGCCATGGCGGTAAGTGTCATCGTTGGCTTAGGCGGAGTCGTACGAGCGGATGATGTCACACAGAGAGTTCAGAAACTCGAACAGCAGGTCGCGGAACTTGCCGGGACAGGCGAACGGAGCATAGCGGAAGGAGGCGTTCAGATTCACGGCTACGGCGAACTGCACTACAACAACCTCTCGGGCAAAGGCGGGGCGGCGGACAAGGAGGAAATTGACTTTCACCGTTTCGTCCTTTTCTTCGGATACGAATTCACGGACCGTATCCGCTTCAATTCGGAGTTCGAGTTGGAGCATTCGCTGGCGGGCGAAAGCAAACCGGGCGAGGTGGAACTGGAACAGGCGTATCTCGACTTCGACCTGAGCGACAGTCACACCGCGCGCGCGGGGCTTTTTCTTGTACCTGTCGGACTGCTGAATCCGACTCACGAACCGCCCCGATTCTATGGTGTCGAACGCAATCCGGTGGAGAACAACATCCTGCCCACAACTTGGTGGGAAGCGGGCGCGGGTATGCAAGGCGACATTGGCGCGGGTTGGCGCTACGAGGCGTATCTGCATTCCGGCCTCAACACGTCCACCGGCAGTACGTATGCAGTGCGGGCCGGTCGGCAAAAGGTCGCCCAAGCGACCGCGTCCGATCCCGCCGCCACGCTGGCGTTGAATTGGAGCATCCCGGGCGGCACCCTTGGCGGCGCCGTGAACTACCAGAGCGACATCACGCAGGGCGCGGATTCCAACGCGGGCGAAGCCTGGCTGGGCGAGGTCCATGCCGATCTCAGGCGCGGCCCATTCGGGCTGCGGGCGCTGTATGCCGAGTGGGCGCTCGCCGGCGAGGGACCCAAGCGCATGGACGCCGACCGGCAGCTCGGCTGGTACGTCGAGCCGTCCTATCGCGTGACCGATTCAGTCGGTGTGTTTGCACGCTACGGCGAGTGGGACAACCAGGCTGGCTCCAGCGACACGGCGAGCCTTAAGCGGCAGTGGGACGCAGGCGTGAACTGGTGGCCGCACAATCAAGTGGTTGTGAAAGCCGATTACCAGTGGCAAGACAACACGAACGGCAAGGACCAAAACGGATTCAACCTCGGCGTCGGATATGAGTTTTAGACGCTTGGTTCCGACGGTCTGCGTGGCACTGGCGACGGCGGCTCTCGCGGGGGCCGCAACCCCTGTGGGGTCGTTTGTCGCGGCGCAGTTCACCAATGCCCCTACCCCATCCGCGCTGGTGATCACCGGACAGGTGGCAACGGCCATTCAGGAGATTCTGGGGCATCCCTACGCGCGGAACCAGGTCCCATACTGGCAGGCGGAGGGGAAAACCGTATGGGTGCTCGAAACCCGTGGCCGATCGAGCACCATCGCTGCCGGATTCGTTGTCCACGCCGGGCGGTTGATCAGGACGGAAGTCCTCGTCTATCGCGAACGGCGCGGAGGAGAGATCAAGGCGCCGTCGTTCCTGCGCCAGTTTGAGGGCGTGGCCATCACGGAAGGCCGGCGGCTCGACCGCCGCATCGACGGCATCACCGGGGCCACGATCTCCGTCACCGCCATGCAGAACCTGGCGCGTGTGGCGCTGGTTCTGACTTCAGGGCCTCTTCAGTAACCGGTTCACCTTCTCGATCAGGGCGGGCATCTTGACCGGTTTTTCCATGAAGTCCTGAACCGGCATCCAGTCCGGGTCGATATCCTTGCCCGAGAAGTCCATGGGGAATTCCTGGTTGATGCCGGTGAGTAGGATGATCGGCGTTTCTTTGGTGCTCTTCGTGTGTCGGATTTTCCGCGCCAGATCGAACCCGGCAACGGGGTTCTCCGGGAACATCACATCGAGGATGATGAGTTCCGGCTTGCCTTCCGACACGTGCCGTACGGCTTCCTCGGTCGTATAGAGCACAGACACCTCATGCCCCGCGTTCCGCACCAGCGTCGCCGTGTTGTCGGCCAACTCCTTATCGTCGTCTATAATCATGATTCGCGCCATGGTCGTTCCTCCTTCCGCTCGTCGTTTTTCGGGACGACGACGTGGAATGTCGTCCCTTCGCCTTGCTTGCTTTCCACGGTGATCGCGAGCCGCAGGTTGCGGGCGATTTGTCGGACAATCGCCAGTCCGAGTCCCGTGGAATTGGGATTGAACGATGCCGCCTCCTGCGCGCGGTAGAAATCTTCGAACACCCGCGGCAGCGCCTTGTCGCTGATGCCAATGCCGTGGTCGGCAACGCGAACGCTCACCCGGGTCGCTTCTTCTTCGATCCCAACTTCCACGGTTCCTCCTTCGCGCGAATATACTACCGCATTCGAGATCAGATTCGAGAAGAGAATCTTCAATTGTCTGGTGTCGCTGACCACGCTCGCCGCGCCGGCAAGCTCGACGGATACCTTTTTCTCAAATGCCAGACCCTGAACGTCCTGCAAGGCAGCGTCCAGCAGGCCTCGCAGATTCACCGGCCCGACGACCCGTTCCGCGGGCTGCGAGGAGCGCAGGCTTCCGAGCGTCAGAATGTCGCCGATCCGGGCTCGCAGGGTCATGGACCGCGCGTCGATCTTGCCGATGATCTCTCGC
>JAQBFL010000065.1:0-4077 GCA_032123415.1 bacterium
GGCAAGCGTGATTTGCTCGACGATCTTCCGCGGTCTGGAGCCTCGACGGAATACGGGTGGGCGATCACGGCGACGAGAGCCGATGGGGGGTGTCGTCTCGTCTTTTTTCGTCGTGCGAGGGTGCTGTTTCGTGCTATGACAGCCCGACGTCACACGGGTTTCCGGCGGGCAGATCATGAAAATCACGCACGTATCCATTGGTCCTACGAAGCAGGCCGAAGCGGCGAACGCGCCGACTCTGACCCCCGAGCTGCTGGCCGCGACCGCCGCGCGCTACTCGCGCAGCAACGAGGGGCTGGACCACATCCTCGGCCGGATCGATCCGGCCGACCCTGACCGCTCGGTCGACTCCATCTTCCGGATGGTCGACTACGGCCACCAATCCATCGCGGACATGGCGCCCGTGGCTATGTTCATGGACGGGCTGAGCATGCACCTGGCCTACTGCGTCTGGGCGGCGTGTCCGCTGGCGGGCGGGCAGGAGTCGTCCACCCGCTACATCGACCTCGCCCCGGCGCTGTTGCCCGATCCGGGCGCGCTGGGTATCTCGCCGGGCGTGCACCCCGTGTGGCGCGAGGCCATGGATCGCGCGTTCGCGGCCTACCGACGGGCGCTGCAGCTCTGGCAAGACGCGGCGGCCGCCGATCCCTCCGAGGCCCTTGCAAAACCCTTCCGCGGCTCACCGCAGGTTCGCCCTCCATTCAAAAATCCAGCGTTATTTCCGCATCTGGAGGGCGAGGCTGTGCCGAGCCGTTGTTTTTCGAAAGGTTTTGCAAGCGCCTCCTCCGTGATGCGGATCCCTGACGGCCTGCCGGCGGATACCGACGAGAAAGCGCGCCGCAAGGCGGATCGCATGGCGCGAAACTATGCGTTCGACCGCGCGCGGTACTTCCTGCCCGCCGCGGCGCTTACGAACATGGCGCTGGTCATGTCCGCCCGCGGCTGGGTTCAGCTTTGCCAGTTTCTGTGCTCGCACCCGCTGGCGGAGGCGCGGACGCTCGGGGATGGCGTGCGCGGACAACTGGCCCTGTGCGCGCCGCGGTTGCTGCGCCACGCCGAGGCGAAGAATTCCATCCGCGCCGGCCTGACAGGCGAGCTGGGCGCCGCGGCCGCCCTGGCGGCCGGACCGTGGCCCGAGACCCTCTCGGGCGGGCCGCCGCGGCCGAGCGCGCAAGCGCCCGGGGCGTTTCTCGACGCCTGGCCGCCCGCCGGCGTGCGGGGCGCGGACTTCGCGGCGGACCTCGCTTTGCACGACAACCGCTATGCCTGGGTGGGCGCGGGCCTGCGGCGGACCGCCGTGCGGTTCGGCTGGCAGGCCGTCACGTTCGCCGAGCTGCGCGACCTGAACCGCCACCGCACCGGCAGCAAGCACGCGCCGGCCGTACCGGTCGGCTTCTATGCGGCGGATGACCAGGTCCCACCCGCGGCCGACGCCCTGCGCGGCGAGCTGGCCGCGCTCGGCGAAGTGGGTCGGGACCTGTCGGCCCGCGCGCGGCGCGCCTTGGCGGCGGGCGAATCGACCGCCCCGTACTGGAGCCTGCTCGGCACGCAGGTTGCTTTCGAGCACATCACCACCGCGGACAAGTTCCTCTACGAAGCCGAGCTGCGCACGGGGACCGGGTCGCACTACCGGTACACCGCGCATCTGCGCGACGCGCTGGCCCTGTGGTACGAGCGCTATCCCGAAACGCGCGGGCTGGTGCTCGAAGGCGCCGCCGAGCCGGAGTGAGTGAACCGGTGAGCCGGTGAGCAGTCACCAGTAACCAGTCACCAGTAACCAGTCACCAGTAACCAGTCATCAGTAACCAGTCACTAGTAACCAATCACCAATTACTGCTCACTGGTTTCCTCGCCCGCGGCGCGGAAGGCGCAGATGCCGCGCATGGACGCGGCCACAAAGTCGTGGATTTCGCGTCCAGGTCCGGCGGGAAACGCGCGATCGAGAGCGTGCAATGCCTGATGCGTGTTAAGCCCGGAGCGGTAGAGCGTGTCGAAGGCCTTCTTGACATCCCGGCGCTGGGCTTCATCGAATCCGGCGCGGCGCATGCCCACGATGTTGAGCCCCGCGACGCGGTTCAGGGCGACCGGCCGCACCGTACAGAAAGGCGGAACGTCCTTGGAGACGCCGCAGTTGCCACCCAGCATGGCCAGGCGGCCGACGTGCACGAACTGGTGTACGCAGACGTTGCCGCTGACGAACGCACGGTCCCCCACCTCCACGTAGCCGGCCAGCAACGCGCCGTTGGCCACGATCACCCCCTCGCCCAGCCGGACGTTGTGCGCCAGGTGCGAGAACGACATGAGGAAACAGCCGTCGCCCACGACGGTCCGCGTGCCTTCCTTCGTGCCCCGGTGGATCGTGACCCCCTCGCGCAGCACACAGCGCTCGCCGATGACCACGCGGGACGAACCGCCCTGAAAGCCCATGTCCTGCGGCAGATCCCCGAGCACGGCCCCCGCGTGGACGCGACAGCCGCGGCCGAGCGTGACCGCGGACAGCAGTGTGACGTGCGGTCCGATCTCGCAACCGTCCCCCAACTCGGCTCCGGCCTGCACATAGGAGAACGGACCCACGGACACCTTGTCGCCAAGCCGGGCGCCGTCCTCGACGATCGCACTCGGGTGAATTGCGCTCTCGCTCATCGGTCCGGTTCTCCTTCCCGCGCCCCCTCGGGGTCAGTTGAATTCCACGAGGCCGGCCTCGCGCATGCTGACCCAGGCGCGCCCATCGCCGCGCCCGGGCCTTCCCATGACCACGTGGTCCAGCACCTTGATATCCACGATCCTGCCGGCCTCGACCAGTTGGCGGGTCAGCCGCACGTCCTCGGCCGACGGGGTGGGGTCGCCGGACGGGTGGTTGTGGGCTATGACGACGTGTGCCGTGGACGTGACGATGGCGCTGCGGAACACCTCGCGCGGGTGCACGAGGCTGGCGTCGAGAATGCCGCGGCTGACGTCCACGGGCTTGCACTTCAAGCCATTCTTCTTGTCGAGCAGCAGGACCCAGAAGCGTTCGTGATCCAGCGTGCGGACCTCCTCCCGCAGCACCCGGGCGGCGTCTTCGGGGGTCCGGATGCGCTGGTTGTCTCCCAGGTTCTCGTCCGTCAGGCGCCGCCCCAGTTCGAAGGCCGCCTTCAGCACGCTCACGCCCACGGGGCCGATGCCTCGCAACTTCCGAATCTCCTCCGGCGGGGCGGCGGCCAGCCCGGAGAGGCTGCCGTAGCGCCGCAGCAGGCCCTCGGCGATATCGACCACGTTGGCGCCGCGGGTGCCGGTGCGCAGGATGAGCGCCAGCAACACGGCGTCCGACACGTTGCCCACGCCGCGCCGCGCCACCTCCTCGCGCGGTTGCATCGGCTTGGGAATCTCGCTCACCTTGCAGGAGCTGTTGTCGATGGCGCAGCCCGGGTCCGCCAGCCGCATGGGCGGGGGCTCAACCGGTGACGATGGTTCCTGGTCCATGTTTCTGCCATGCCTCCCATACGCGCGCGGCCAGGTCGTCCAACGCCTCGTCCGGCCCCGCCTGCACCCATTCCACGGACTCCTGGCGACGGAACCAGGTGCGCTGCTTCTTCGCCAGCCGCCGAGTCCGGGCGATCGTGGTCAGCCGCGCCTCGTCGAGCGAAGCGCGCCCGTCGATGACCTCGATCGCCTCCGCGTAGCCGATGGCCTGCCGCGCCGTCCGCGACCAGCGGGGCCATTGCGCGCACAGCCTTTGTACTTCCTCGATCAGCCCCTGATCAAACATATTCCGCGCGCGCCGCTCGATTCGCTCCGTCAGCGCGGCGGCGGGCAGCTCCAGGCCGCACAGCATGGGCCGCGGGTTGGCGGGGTCCGCGCGCCAGGTGCGCTCGGGCGATCCCGCTCCCGCTTCCGCGCGTTCGAGCGCGCGCAGCACGCGCCGCGGGTTGTGGGGATCCGCCAGGCCGGCCAGCAGGTCCGGCCGCAGCCGTTGCAGGGCCGCGCGCAGCGCGTCGACCCCCTCCCGCTCCAGGACGTCTTCCCAATGCGCGCGCCGGGCGGGGTCGGTCGGCGCGGCGGCGTCCAGCCCGCCCAGCAGGGCCCGCACATAGAGGC